>JBOIBD010000018.1:0-24756 GCA_050739415.1 Gammaproteobacteria bacterium
TGAGCTTTTCGCCGCCTGATTGCACCAGCTGTAAATGCCGGCGTTCCAGTTTCAGCCGTTGCAAGGCCACGTTGATGGCGATGCGTGTCAGCCAAGTGCCGAAACTGCTCTCGCCGCGGAACCGGGGCAAACCGTCCCAAGCCCGCACGAAGGCGTCCTGGGTGCATTCCTCCGCTGTGCCACGGTCTGCGGTGATCCGCAGGCATACGGCATATATCCGGCCTGCATGTCTTCGGTAAAGCTGTTCGAATCCGGCCAGGTCGCCATCCTTGGCGCGAGCAGTCAGGGCCGCCGATTCGTCGCGGTCCGCGCTATGGATGTCCGAAGAAGTTATGGGCATGATGGCGGCTTCCATACCCATTTTGATTAAAGGGCTGCCGGAAACGTTTAGAAGGAGCAGAAATATACATCGTGCTGGGCTATTCTTGCGGGGCGGTCGCACAAAATCCCGTCATTATTGTCCCAACCTTACCGGTACCGTGCGGTTCCAGAATTTATCCAGGAGAACACCATGAAGAACCTTGTATTGGCAGTTTTTTGCGCCTGCCTGTTGTGGACTGGCTCGCTAGTCGCACAGCCATCCGGAAAACTGGCGTATCCGGCCGCCACACGTGACAGTACCGTGGATGTGTATTTCGGCACCAAGGTGCCGGCGCCCTATCAGTGGATGGAGGATCTAAACAACCCGACGCTGCACAAGTGGGTGGAGGCAGAAAATGCCGTAACCGACGCGTATTTGGCGAAAATCCCGGCTCGCGGCTGGATCAACCATCGCCTCACTCAACTGTGGGACTACGCCAAGGAAGGCACACCGGATCAGCTCAAGAACGGCATGCTGTTTTTCGCCGCAATTCAGGATTGCAGAACCAATCTGTCGTATATGTGCAGACTTCATCGAGCACCAAGCCGCGTGTGTTGATTGATCCAAACAAGCTTTCGCCAGACGGCTCGATCGCGCTCGCATTTGGCGTGCCCTCGCCGGATGGCCGTTACTATGCTTACGCGCTGTCCCAAGGCGGATCCGACTGGGAAACGGTCCACGTGCTGGATGTCGTAACCGGGAAAGAACTGTCGGACGCGGTGAGTTGGGTGAAGTTTTCCGGGATTTCCTGGACCAATGACAATCGGGGCTTTTACTACTCGCGTTATCCCCAACCCCCCGAAAACGAAGAAAGTCGTATCAACCAAAAAGTGGTGGATCAGAAGTTGTACTACCACAAGCTTGGTACGGCACAGTCCAGTGACAAGCTGGTTTATCAGATGTCCGCGCATCCGGAGTGGGTCGTGGAAGGACAAGTCAGCGAGGACGGTCGCTATCTGTTCGTTGAAGTGGTGAACGGCACTTCGCCCAACAATCAGTTGTACTACGCGGATCTGGGCAATCCAGACAAGCCCGATATCAGCGCGGCGCTGCATCCGTTGTATACAAAGAACGACGCGGCATACAACCCGATTGGCTATGTCGGTGATACGTTGATTCTGCAAACGACATTGGATGCGTCCAAAGGCCGTATCGTCGCAACCAGGTTTGGTGACCCGAACCCGGCGCATTGGCGCGTGATTGTTCCGCAGGCCGAAGGCGTGCTCGCGGGTGCTGCGCTGGCCAACGGGCGCCTTCTCGCAGACTACCAGATTGTCGCGAAGAGTCGTCTCGAACTGTACGACACAGCAGGGAAGTTGCTGAAGACGCTGGCATTGCCGACGCTCGGTACAGTCGGCGGCATCTCCGCGCGCAACGACTCGGAGACAGTGTATTACGCGTTTACTTCTTACCTCTATCCCACCACGCTGTACCGCTATGACGTCGCCGATGGCAATACTTCGGTGTACTTCAAACCCGATGTGAAATTTGATCCTTCGCCGTATGTAACCAAGCAGGTGTTCTACACATCAAAGGACGGTACCAAAGTTCCGATGTTCATTGTTGCCAAGCGCGGCATCAAACTCGACGGCAACCATCCAACCATGTTGTACGGTTATGGTGGCTTCGATATCACCATCACGCCAAGCTTCAACCCGATGCTGCCGGTGTGGCTGGAGATGGGCGGGGTGTACGCGGTGGCGAACCTGCGCGGCGGCGGCACCTACGGTGAGGCTTGGCATCACGCCGGAATGCTCGGCAACAAGCAGAACGTGTTCGATGATTTCGCTTGGGCTGTGAAGTACCTGATCAGCGAAGGCTATACCTCATCGAAACACCTCGGCATCCAGGGCTATTCCAATGGTGGCCTGTTGACCGGCGCTTCGATTACCCAGCATCCCGAGCTGTTCGGGGCGGCATATATTGGCCACGGCGTACTCGATATGTTGCGCTACCAGAAGTTCTCGGGTGGCGCGCTGTGGGCGCCCGAGTACGGTACCTCGGATGACCCGCAAGCCTTCAAATGGCTAATCAAGTATTCGCCGCTGCAGAATATCCGCGAGGGTACTTGCTATCCACCCACTCTGATCACGACCTCGTGGGATGACGACCGTGTGGTGCCCAGCCACGAGTTCAAGTTCACTGCCAAGATCCAGCAGGCGCAGAGCTGTGCGAACCCGATTCTGCTGCGCACCACCGGCAGCACCAGCCACGTGTACATGCCCACCGACAAGCTGATCGCACAGACCGCCGACGTGTGGGCATTCGAGGCGTATAACCTCGGAATCACCAAGGTACCGGATATGCAATAATTCGCGCGGCTTGGGGTTCGCTCCGCGAACCCCAGCAATCTTCTGATGTTCGCTTCAGTGTCCAGATAAGTTCCCAATTGCCAAGATCGGCAACGAGCACTGCGTGCCGTGGCAAACGTAAGCACAGATATCACCACGCGGTCCGCACTGCGCCAGCAGTCCAGACAAGTTTTTTGCATCGTCGGGAATCGCCAGTACGATCCGCCGTGGATCGAATTTCTGGCTCAATACCTTTTGCCATTCTGTTAATTTAACTTTCTTGCCGCGCAGCAACACCATCGCCGGTGGTTCAAGTGCGTCCCGCAGTGCCAGTAGCATGGCTGCATGGGCTTCGGGGTAACGCGAGATGCCGGGCATGGCAGCTTTGATGGTGCGCTCCGCGGCGTCGAGATAACGCGGCTCGGCGCATAAATGGCCCAGGCGCAACAATGCGTGCGCGGCGATAGCATTGCCGGCAGGCAGGGATTCGTCTGTGAAGGTTTTGGAGCGGTGTAGTGGTGTGGTCTGGTCGTTTGCAGTGAACCAGAAGCCGCCGTGCTGCGTGTCCTCAAAATATTTCAACAAAGCATCAGCCAACTGGCGTGCAAAACTGAATAATTCGCTGTCCCAGCGCGCTTGCAGTAATTCCAGAATCCCATCCAGCAGGAAGGCATAGTCATCGAGATACGCTGACAGTTTTGCCTGGCCGTCACGCCAGGTGGCGAGCAGTCTCTCGTCTTTCCAGAGATGGGCGCGGATGAAGCTCACGGCCCGCTGGGCGGATTCGGTACAACGCGGTTCATCCAGCAACCGGCCCGCAATCGCCATGCCGCGGATCATGAGGCCATTCCAGGCTGTTAGTACCTTATCGTCGAGGCCGGGTCGCACGCGTTTCTGCCGCACTGTTAGTAATTTGGTGCGAGCCGAATCCAGCAATGTTTCTACTTCCGATTCTTTCGTACCGAGAGTGCCGGCGATGGTTTTGACCCCAGTTTGTACATGTAGGTGCCAATGATTCTCGAAATTCGGCGGCTGATCAAGGCCGTAATGTGGCGCGAATATGGCGTATTCACTGTCACTGAGCAGCTTGCGTATTTCGTCCTTATCCCAGACGTAATACTTGCCTTCGTGGCCTTCGGAATCTGCATCCAGGCTGGAGTAATAACCGCCTTGCGGTGATTGCATTTCATTTATGATCCAATCCGCGGTTCGACTAGCTACTGTTTCGAATAGCAAATTATGAGCAGGAAACTTTGCATCACCCTCACCCCCTTTCAGGCTACGCATCCCTGCTTTGCCTGAAAGCCCAAGGCTGCCATCCATGGCAGCCTGCTCGCCGCTCCGCGACTCGCCCTCTCCCATCAAAGGGAGAGGGGGTGTAGGAGTGAATTTTGCGGCTTGTGCGTATAGCGCCAGTAGCGGGCCGTTGTCGTAGAGCATCTTCTCGAAATGCGGAATCATCCATTCCTCATCCACGGAGTAACGGCAGAAGCCGCCGCCCAACTGGTCGTAGAGGCCGCCCTCGGCCATATGCGTTAGCGTGGTTTCCAGCATCCGGCGGCTGTGTTTGCCGGTCTCGGCATCAGTCTGCGGATCACAGGCTTTCCAGAGCAGGAATTCGAGGCTAGCCGGATGCGGAAACTTGGGGGCGGGGCCGAAACCGCCGAAGCGGGGATCGAAGCTTTTCGACAGCGCACGGTAGGCCGCTTCCAGCGGCAGCGCGTTTAATTCACCGGGTGGTGCGCTTGTTTCGGCTTGAATGCGCTTGAAAACATCCCGCAAAGAAGCGTTTTGCTGGCGCAGCGCATCCTGTTTGTCGCGATAAAACTCCGCTACGCGCTGCAGTACTTCCTTGAACGACGGCATGCCGTAGCGCGGTACACGCGGAAAATAGGTTCCGGCAAAGAACGGTGTGAGATCATCGGGCGTGAGGAATACGGTCAGCGGCCAGCCGCCGCCACGCTGCGCCAAGACCTGATGTGCAAGCTGATACACACGATCTAAATCTGGTCGCTCTTCACGGTCCACCTTGATGTTCACGAACAAGCGGTTCATAAGCACGGCCGTTTCCGCGTCCTCGAAGGATTCGTGTGCCATCACGTGGCACCAATGGCAGGCGGAATAGCCGATGGACAGCAGGATGGGTTTATTTTCCGTGCGCGCTTTGTCTAACGCCTCATCGTTCCAACCGTACCAGTCCACGGGATTGTGGGCATGTTGCAGCAGGTAGGGACTGGTTTCTTTTTTAAGATGATTAGTATGGATTTGAGCGTTCATGGCTAGGTGAAGTTGGTAGAATCTCACACACTATAAACCCTTGAACCGCACCCTCATCCCTGCCTTCTCCCGGAGGGAGAAGGAGCTAGAGTGCATGTCATGTCTTTGCCACCGCTGATACTGAAGAAGAATGAAGATCGGCGTCTGCGGGCTGGTCATCTGTGGGTGTTCAGCAACGAGGTGGACATCGCACGTACGCCACTGAAAAGCTTTGTGCCCGGTGATCTGGTAGAAATTCAGTCGCACAATGGCCGATTCGTCGGTAATGGCTATGTGAATCCCAAATCCCTCATCGCCGCTCGAATCCTGTCGCGAGATGAAAAACATCTACCGGACCGTTCGCTGCTCGTGCATCGGCTCAATATCGCCTTGTCGCTGCGCGTACGACTGTATCCGAAACCGTTTTACCGGCTGGTGTTCGGCGAATCCGACGGTCTGCCAGGGTTGGTAGTGGACCGTTATGGCGAGGTGCTGGTTGCGCAAATCACGAGCGCCGGTATGGAGAAGATGAAGGCCGATATCGTGGCCGCCTTGACTAAGGTGCTCAAACCGGCCGGCATTCTGTTCCGTAACGATGTGGCTATCCGCGAACTGGAAGGCTTGCCGCTGTATACGGAAGTGGCGCATGGATCGGTTCCAGACACAGTTACCCTCGAAGAACACGGACAGAAGTTCGAGGTGGCGTTGCAAGGCGGGCAGAAGACCGGATGGTTCTTTGACCAGCACGATAACCGCGGCCGCCTATTGCGCTATGTTTCCGGCCAGCGTGTGCTGGATGTATTCAGCTATGTGGGCGCCTGGGGGATTCAGGCGGCGACGCACGGCGCCCGTGAAGTGAGGTGTGTGGACAGCTCAGCTACCGCCCTGGCTAAGGCCGAGCGCAATGCCATGCTCAATGGCGTCAACATCCAAATTCATGAAGCCGACGCATTCGAGGCACTCAAGTCACTGCACGCTGCCGGCGAAAAATTCGACGTGGTTGTACTGGATCCTCCGGCCTTCGTGAAGCGCAAGAAAGACCTCATCGCCGGACGGGATGCCTACCGACGCCTGAACCAGCTCGGTATGCAATTACTGGAGCGCGATGGCCTGCTTGTTTCCTGTTCATGTTCGCATCATCTGCCAGCGGAGGAACTGCTGGCCTCGATCCAGATGGGCGCGCGGCATCTGAACCGGGATGCGCAATTGCTGGAGCAGGGTTCCCAGGCAGCTGATCATCCGGTGCACCCAGCCATTCCGGAGACGGCGTATCTGAAGGCATTTTTTGTGCGCGTGGTGCAGGGGTAACACAGATGAGCTGGTCAAAAATCGCCCATATACCCGAATGGATTCCTGTGTTCAGTTAGAATACCAACCCATGCTTACCTATCCTGATTTCAATCCTGTCGCATTAAGTCTCGGCCCTCTGAAAATCCATTGGTATGGCATCACCTATTTAGTGGGCTTCCTGGGTTGTTACCTGGCCGCGTTTGTGCGCGTCAAACAATCTCCCCGAGGCTGGACAGTGGAACAGATCGGCGATTTGCTGTTCTTCGTGGCGCTGGGCGTGGTGCTGGGTGGGCGCATCGGTTACACCTTGTTCTACGCCTACACACCCAACGGTCAGTGGCTCGAGTGGCAGAATCCGCTTTATATATTTGAAGTCTGGGACGGCGGCATGTCATTCCATGGTGGCCTGCTGGGCGTGCTGGTGGCTGGTTGGCTGTTCGCGCGCAAATACAAGAAGCATTTCTTTGACGTAGTGGATTTTGCCGCGGTGGTGGTGCCCATTGGTCTCGCCGCCGGGCGCATCGGAAATTTCATCAATGGCGAGCTGTGGGGCAAGCCGTCCACGCTCCCCTGGGCCATGCGGATTCCCTGTGTCAACACCCACTTCACCGGCGGCGAATACTGTCAGCACATGGTCAACGGTTTCAGTCTGCCTCGCCAGCCATCACAACTGTATGAATTTCTCCTCGAAGGCGTGGTGCTGTTCGTGGTGCTTTGGTTGTTTTCCATGAAGCCGAGGCCGCGCATGGCTGTTTCCGGCCTATTCGGGCTGCTGTATGGCAGTTTTCGTTTCCTGGTCGAATTCGTGCGCTTGCCCGATCCGCAATTCGGCTATCTGGCTTTCGGCTGGCTCACCATGGGACAGATATTGTCGCTGCCACTCATCATCGTTGGCATTGTGCTGCTGGTGTGGGCTTATCGCCACAAACAGGGCGCGGAAACTGCCTGATGAGGCAATATCTGGAACTCATGCGTCACGTGCGCGATTACGGTGCGCACAAGAGCGACCGCACCGGCACCGGCACACTCTCGGTGTTTGGTTACCAGATGCGCTTCGATCTGGCTGATGGCTTTCCGGCCGTTACCACAAAAAAACTGCACTTCCGCTCCATCATCCACGAACTGCTTTGGTTCCTGCGCGGTGAAACCAATCTCAAATATCTGCACGACAATAAAGTCACAATCTGGGACGAATGGGCGGATGCCAGCGGCGAGCTGGGGCCAGTGTACGGCTACCAATGGCGCAGTTGGCCGACGCCCAGCGGCGGCCACATAGACCAGATCAATAAAGTTCTGGATCTGATCAGCACAAATCCGGATTCGCGCCGCATGCTCGTGAGTGCCTGGAATGTGGCGGATCTGGATAAAATGGCTCTGCAGCCTTGTCATGCCTTCTTTCAGTTCTATGTGGTGGAGGGGCGGCTTTCCTGCCAACTCTACCAGCGCAGCGCCGATATTTTCCTGGGTGTGCCGTTCAATATCTGTTCCTATGCATTGCTGACGCACATGATCGCCCAGCAGACAGATTTGCAACCCGGTGCGTTCATCTGGACTGGCGGTGATTGCCATCTGTATCTCAATCATCAGGATCAGGTCGAGGAACAGCTTGCACGCAAACCTTTCCCATTATCCCAACTGAATATCAAGCGCAAACCACCCACGTTGTTCGACTATGTTTATGAGGATTTCGAGATTGTGAACTATCAATCACATCCGGCTATTAAGGCGCCGGTGGCGGTCTGAGGAGAAGGGATGCACGCACTCGTTGTCCAGTCAGAAATCTATGCGATCGTGTTATACATCACGCTTTCCATTTGCTACTTGCCCGAATGGATTGGCAGTTATTTTCAGCGCCCTGAAAAAGGTGCGGTCAAACGCGATCGAGGTTCACATATCTTTCTGTGGGTCAGTATGCTCGTGGGAATATTCGTAGCGTTTTTCTGTGTAAACCTGGTCCCGCCGGTTGGGACGATTGTCTGGCACCAGCACCTGGTATTCTGGATCGGGATTGTGCTGATGCTAGCCGGGGTGATGTTTCGCTGGTACGCGATCCGGGTCCTGGGCAAGTATTTCACCCGCGATGTGGCAACACGTGCGGGCCAGCAAGTTGTGGAGTCGGGGCCTTACCGGTATATCCGCCACCCTTCCTACAGCGGCGCCTTGATTACTGTGTTTGGATTAGGCCTTGCTCTGACCAATTGGTTGTCGCTGATTGCGGTTCTGCTTGGCGCGTTTATCGGCTATGGGTACCGTGTTCATGTTGAAGAGCAGGTCCTGTGCGAAGACTTGGGCCCCGCTTACCGCGACTACATGGGGCGTACTCACCAATTCATACCTTTTGTCTGGTAGCCATGCAGTCCATCACTTGGCAGGATTTCGAGAAAGTGGAATTGCGGGCTGGCACCGTGATCGCCGCAGAGCCGTTTCCTGAAGCCCGCAAGCCAGCCTACAAACTCACAATGGATTTCGGCTCGGAGATCGGCATTCGGCAAGCCTCCGCCCAGATCACTACGCATTATCGCCTTGCAGACTTGCTTGGCCGTCAGGTGCTGGCGGTGGTGAATTTCCCGCCGAAGCGCATCGGCCCGTTCCTGTCCGAATGCCTGGTGTGCGGTTTCTATCGTGAGGATGGCAGCGTCGTACTAGCGGTGCCGGACAAGCCCGTACAGAACGGTGCCAGGCTCGGCTGACGAAGCCAGTCATTTCGTGACCACATATATGTTACTATGTGACCACATTTAAGTCTGGCGCGGCCACAATGAACATCTCAGTTCGCGAGTTGAAAAGCCGTCTTTCAGCCTGTCTGGCACGGGTTCGGCAGGGCGAAACCCTGGTTATTACAGCGAGACGCAAACCTTTGGCGCAGCTTGTACCCTTACCGCAGGGCACTTCCGGAGTCTCCGGTGTGCGTTGGAATGGCGTCAAACCCAGGCAATTTCTGCAGGGGAGCGGCAAGGCCAAGCTGGTGGGCAACCGGGCTGCGAAGGCGGTGCTGGAAGACCGCCGGTGATCCTGTATCTGGATACCTCGGCACTGATCAAACTGTACGTAAGCGAGGAGCACAGTGCTGACGTACAGAAAGCGGCTGTAACAGCCGCGTCGTTGGCCACATCGGTACTTGCTTATGTGGAAACCTGCGCTGCTTTCTCCCGCTTGCGCCGCGGAAAGTTTTTGACAGGATCCCAGCACGATCTGGCGCGTGGACGATTCATCACGGACTGGAGCGATTTGCGACGCGTGGAAGCGACGGAAACTCAACTTGCGCGGGCCGCGGAACTCGCCGAAGCGTTTGCCCTGCGTGCTTATGATAGCGTGCATCTGGCGGCCGCCGATTATCTAGCTCGAGTGGCGGGTGAGCCTGTGTTGTTCGCTTGCTATGACGCGGCACTGAATAAGGCCGCTCGCGTGTTAGGACTCGGCTTGTTGCACAGCCATGCGCGATAATTCCGGTCGGTAGCAGTCAGTATTATGCTTTACCTCATCGTCGCCATAGGCGAACACAACGAGATTGGCAAAAGCGGCAAGATGCCATGGCATCTGCCCGCCGATCTCAAACACTTTAAGTCTATTACCCTCGGTAAGCCCATCATTATGGGCCGCAAAACCTTCGCAGCCATAGGCAAGCCCTTGCCGGAACGCCGCAATATCGTGGTTACCCGCGACCGTGATTTCATGGCTGATGGATGCGAAATTGCACACTCGCTTACCGATGCACTGGTTTTGGCTGCCGGTGTACCGGAAATCATGGTTATCGGAGGCAGTGAACTTTATCGTGAAGCCCTGCCGCGCGCGCAACGCATATACCTTACACGTGTGCATGCAAGCTTTGATGCGGATACATTCTTTCCCACGCTTGACCCGGCGGACTGGCGAGAAACAGCGCGCGAGGGTCACGCTGCGGATGAGCGCAACTCTTTTGCCTATTCCTTCCTCACGCTGGAGCGACGTATTCCCGTTAATCTCGTGTGATTATTTCAAGGATATAGGAGATGGCCGAAAGCGACCCCATGCTGCCTGTGGCGAGCGTCCGCTATCGGTAAGGTTAGACGCCAACGCCTGAGTTAAACAGAGCGCGGTACGTGCGCCCGCAAGGGCCAACTATTCGATGTCACGCACACGATTTCGAGCCAGCTCACGATTTTTCCGGACAAAAGTTCAACTATGCGAAATCTAGAGAATCAGAATAGCGTCACTGTGACTGGCCCGCAATATTTGATGAGGCATCCTCTCTGTTCCGATGTGCCGACTGCCCATACCAAACAAAAGACTGTTTCGCGAAATATCTCAATGCATCTGTACACTAATCTTCTTTTCGACCCACTGCGAGTTTTGAACAGACCGCCAACGCTCACAAATGTTAGGCACATTTTAACGGCATTGTTCAATGTGCAAAAGATCAATAATCCGCGTGTTGTTGATAAGATTTCATCCAATTATTACGGAGAGCACAAAATTGTTCCTACTGCGTGCCGTTCACATGCTGGCCAAACCTCTTTCCAGACGAGAGCTGTAGGACACACGGCGACCCAACATAGGAAGAATTTGGTGCTCCGCATAATAAGTCACACAGGGCTTGGGACTTTAGCAAAAGCCGCTTTCGGCAAATTCGCTTTGGATGCATCATGTGAGCACTTCGGGTGGTTTCATCGTCAGACGCAGCCATTTGACGCCAGAGGCAAACTCTTTGGGAGACGCAGAAAGCAAGGTCATGTAGCCGTACCCCAAAGCGATTCCGGCTCGGGGCTGGCAGTTTCAGATGAACTGCGCAATAATTTGCCGAACTTCGACGTCTGGTCGAGTCATGCCGTATGACAAAAGTATTCAGTGCTAGTAGGCAACCGATGCGCACGTCAACGCACATGCCAGACGCGTCCGGACGAACCGTATGTCTCGCGGGATCATTGGTGCGAATCTGCGGAACTCTCATACTATTAATTTTATCCTTCCTGCCAAAGACTGGATTCGCTATTGCATCAGGTGTCACTACCACAGTGCCACGTGGTTGGGCCATTGCATCCAATGAAAGCGAGGTTTCGGCGGTAAATTTCTCACTAGCACTCGCTGCACATATTAGTGCACAGGGAATCATGCTCATTCCCGGCGCAAGCGACAGTATCAGATTCAGGTTGACCGATATTTATCAGGGGGGTGTACAGCGCAAGATCGCTCGACATGCCCGTATATTGACACACGCCGACTGGGTCACAGTGAAACGAGCAGCTGGACTCGAGGAGCGCTATTACTTCACATCGCGTGGTGTCGAGGAGAGAATTCTAATCGCACGCCCTCTGGCCACCGGCACACGAATCATGTTGGAATTCCGGGTTACATCCACTTTGTTCCCAACGCTCGCAGATGGGCGTGTCATATTCCGCGATCACCGAGGAAGGATGCGGCTACGCTACGACAGCATTCGGGCTTTTGATGCTGATTTTAAGGCGGTGCCCGTCGCCCTACATCTTACCAAGCATTCCCTCGTTATCGCACTGGACACGCACAGGGCGCGCTTCCCACTAGTAGTTGATCCACTGTTTTCTAGTACTGTGACGCTCACTGATTCTGACGCAGCCATTGGTCCAAACGCCTTTGGTGCTAGTGTCGCAATTAGCGGTGATGGGCAGACAGCCCTCATTGGGGAACCCTGTTATTTCGAAACCAGTACATGCACGGGGAATGCTTACCTGTTCCAGGAACAGAACGGTGCCTGGCCGGAGCAGCCAACGGCAGTGTTTACCACACCCACTGGCAGCCAAAATTTTGGGGTCAGTGTTGCACTTTCTGCCGATGGTAGTACTGCGCTCATCGGTGCTAATAGCACGTCGGTCAGAAGCTTTGAGTGGGAGGGTACCGCATATGTTTACATCGAATCAGGGGGCGTTTGGAGCACACGCCCTGATGCAGTCTTTACGGACCCGGCCGCAGCGACTCAGGTGCAGGGCGATATCGGTACCGACCTCTTCGGGAACAGCGTGGCCCTGAATGCAGAGGGTAGTGTCGCGCTAATTGGAGCACCACACACATCGATTCCTGTCTCTGCGCAGAACTTTGACGGCGAAGCGTATATCTTCATCAAGGCGGGCGACAAATGGCAACTAACACCAGCGGCGAGTTTGCAGGACCCAAACATCGCAGTTGGCTATGACGACTTTGGTGTTAGTGTCTCGTTGTCAGCCACAGCCAACGTTGCCCTTATTGGTGCGGATATGACCAGGACTGATGCTGATGTTTCTGGTAATGGAGCTGCATACGTTTACATCGCCTCGAACGGAAATTGGCCCACGACCCCCACAGCGACATTTAATGATCCGGGTCAACAGTTCGTAGATAACTTCGGGCAGAGTGTCGCCCTCTCTGCCGATGGCAGCACGGCCATCATTGGTTCGCCGGTAACCTTCGCCGACAATGTTGCTACGGGGGGTGCCTATGTGTATTCGGAGGTCGGCGGCGACTGGCCTGCAACGCCGACAGCGACGATACTTGATCCAGCACTCGCGTACCAGACCCTATTCGGCGTAAGTGTTGCGTTGTCCTCTAACGGTACCGAGGCTGTGATTGGAGCGCCGACCACGACTGTAAATGGCGTTACAGAGACGGGTGAACTCTATGTGTACAGTGCGAACGCTGGTATTTGGAACCCTACTCCTGTCCTCTCTCGCGCGGACCCTGACGACACACCTTACGACGACGCTGGCTGGGCAGTCGCGATGTCTTCTGACGGAAGCACAATTCTGTTTAGCGTTCTGCTCAACTTCTTACGGGGCAGCAATTATGTGCCCCAGAAAGCTTATATAATTTCAGCCACGGTGGCACTTGTGCAGACCGCTGTGAGCCAACCCACCACGGTGACGGTTGGGCAGGGTTTTACCTATGCCGACAGCATTCAGAACAACGACTCGCAGGTCACCGCGACTGGACTCACGCTCACGGATTTCATTCCAGCTGGAGTCGAGGTCACCTCGATCTCACCAGACGGCGGCCAATGCAATGTGTCGATCGACGATGTGGAATGTACACTGTCGTCACTTGCACCCGGAGTAATCTGGCAGCCCACTTTCCAAGTGTCGTCGGAGGTGACCGGGGATATTGGCAACACACTCATGCTCACAGCCGAGGAACCACTGGCGGAGTCCGCGAACGGAAGCGTGACGCTCAACACGGTGGTTTCAAACCCAACTAGTGTAACTCCCCCTGAAGCCACAAACGACAGCGTGTCAACCACTGCCAATACGCCTGTCATGGGTGTACTTGAGGGGACCAACCCCTGTCACTGCGGCGAGCCACTTTTTATCGTAACGTCAGGTACTTCCCACGGGAGTGTGAAACTCATATCAGCTTCGGCCGGATCCTTCAGCTATCAGCCCGATACAGGGTTTACGGGAAAAGACAGTTTCACCTTTCAATACTCTAATGGTCAGTCGAGTTCCGGCAATGCGACTGAAAGCGTTAGTGTAACTATGCCGGCGGTCAACGATCAGGTGAGTAGTGGCGGAGGTGGAGGCGGAACTGCAACCCCGATATTACTGCTCCTCGCGCTCATTGGGCTTATGCGCGACTCTCTATTTATAAATAGTCGGAAGTTTAGAAAAATTATTTAATGACTATTAAGTGAGCGATACAAGATTCTTCTACTTATGGTTGTGGAAGAAAATTTACTATCTAATTGTTTCACCACAATTAGAAACATTTCTACCTTTGAAAAGTGGTGTCTGATAGCATTGCTTGGCTTATTCTGGCGTTAACCATTAACTTAAAATCATTCTAAAGTTATTCTTAATCTTCTTGAGAAGGTCAACAAACATTTAGAAGACGTGGTTCACTGAAGAGCAAGTTATAGGGTATGTTAACGACCGCTTTCCGTCGACCTGATCAAAGCTGCGACTGTCCGGTTTTGGCCGGTATGCGCCAGATTGTCAGAGGTCGGACCGCAGGATTCTACACTGGATTTATATAACGCTTCGTGCCTAGCTAATGTGAGTATTGTGCATTGAAAGCATGGACTAGATTTTCTTGAAGCTTATCGATATCAGCGCCCATGGACTAACTCTGCCGAGTGTAGGTCAGATGAAGGTCCGACTCCCACGCTCCGCCATCTTTCGACATCGCGCCGTTGCTAACCATACGCCGCCCGCCATCCAAAATGGATATTGTGCATCGCTGGGAAAAACTTGACGTCTCCCTCCACCACGTAAGGCCGTCGTCCTGCATCGAGATGTCATACTTGCGTGAAACGCCGCGTTCATCGAAATACAGCATGAAATACTGACCGGTGGCATCATCGCTTCCGAAAACAGCAATTCCAGATGGAATTTCAGGCTCCTCGATTTCTGTGTGCATCATCAAGAACGCTCCGCCTAGAATCCATTCGAAGGTCGCTTTGCCATGAAGCGTCGTATTTGGAAGGTATGGATGCGTACCCACCGTATTCCATGAACCAATCAGAACGCTGAAACGTTGAAGGGCCGAATTAGGAATCGCTGCTTCGTTCATTTCCGTAGCTACATTTATCGCTGTCTAACTACTGAATATACGGTCACGTGGATCCGGTTATACATCTCCCACCACATTCCCACAGTGATCGCTCAAATCTATGATGTTGAAGCATCTTCCCAGCAACCAGGCCGGCTAATCATACGCGGTATAGCCGTACCCAGATGACGCGGAGACCAGCCTTCCTCGAGGTGCCGTCAGCAACAATAATGCAAGCCTCCAGCGGCAGCTATCCGGCAGCCTGTCGGAGGAAGTAACTGGCAGCTCTTGGCCGGTTTCTGACCATTGGACACAAGCATGCCCTATGCGATCTTATCGTCATTATGCAGATAGCGGCGAGTTTGATCCAAGGCTGGAGTATCGCGACACAGTTCTTCCGCCCAGCGTAAGCCCTTCTGGATTTCATCATGGAATTGCGTCTGCGCTTCTTGTAGTTCCTGCGTGCGCAGGCCAGGATTAAACGCCTGCGTCGGGATTTTTGAATAGCTGCGCAGTAGCGGGCTGCTCGGTAATTCTTGGCTTTGTTGTGTTGATAGTTGTAGACCGAAAAACTCTGAGATGCTTGCCAGGTGTTCCGTCGTGTGCAGCAGAAAATCGTCGAAATTCAACCATTGGGTACGACCGGGATAGCGTTTGTCTGCGAGCTGGAAGCTCAGCATCATGGTCAGCCAACTGATTACCGCTTGCCGAGTATCATCGAGAGCCTGCAATTGGATGTCATCGCGGCCGGTAAGCCGCTGGAAATCCTTCAGCCAAACACCTGAATAGGCATGCAGATTCTCACGAGTCGCTTCCGCTCTCAGCATGATGGCGAGCCAGGTTTCCAGGTCAACATACAGCAGCAGTGCTTTTGAAGCCGCATTGGCTTGCAGCACCGGTTCCAGCAGATTGCCGGCGGCGCTGGTGAGTTTGATGATGGGCCGGTCATTGATGTTGTAGGTGCGTGACAAGGATGTCAGTGACATCGCAAACAGCCGTCGCCATGTTTCCATGTCAAGCGGTGCGTTGTCTGCGCCCATTTCACGTCGTATCACCGCCAGTGCCAGCGGTGCAATCGGTTCGCGCAAGCTGAATGTCTCAGGCAACTCGCCCAGCAGACGTGAAATCAACGTGGAGCCACAATGGCCGATATGAAAAATAAAATGTGGAGCCTTTTGGATGGTCAAGCCAGTCGTGGCTTCCAAAAGTGTTTGAAACGGAAACCATGCGCCCTGGGTGTCGGTGCTGAAAACCCGTTCGTCGAGGAATGAGGCTTGCCGATATGCGCGTTCATCGATTTTTACTATCAGACCGCTCTGGTTCTGGAAATCAAGGTTTTGCAGCAGGAAATCCGGATTGTCCTGCAGCCCGGTGAGGAAGGGATGGGTGTTCATGCTTCGATTGGGGTATTGCCGAGTTTCTCTCGGATGAGTGTATCCGCGAGGGCGATATCCACCTCATCAATGTCGTCGGTATGCGCCGTGAGCTGATCCAGGATGGTTTTCTGAATAGCGCCGCGCCGTTGCGCTTCGGAATAGGGCAGATAGTGGAACATCACCATGGAATAGCGCGGTACGAACACACCCGGATGACGTTCCTCCAGCAGAAAGCCGAGTTTCTTCTGCAAATGGAATTTCGGATCGCGCACCACATCGCGCATCTCCACATAATTCTCCAGCGCCATTGCAGCGATGGCTTCTGCGTCCGGCCGGCGTTGCCGCTCGAATTCAGTGAAAACCTGTTGCCAGTCGTCGCGATGTTTGCCGATGCACTGGTCCAGGATCAAGCAATCTTCGAACGCGCAATTCATCCCCTGGCCGTGAAAAGGCACGATGGCATGCGCGGCGTCGCCCAGCAATAGAAACTGGTCTTTTATATGCCATTGTGGGCAATGCACCGTACCCATCATGCCGGTGGGATGGCGATAGAACTCGCTGCCGAGATTGGGGATGAGTTTGAGGGCATCGGCAAAATTCTGTTCAAAAAATGACAGCAAAGCCTGTGGTTCCTGCAAGGATGCGAAACTGGGCGTGCCTTGTTTTGCCAGAAACAGGGTTACGGTAAAACTGCCGTCCAGGTTCGGCAGGGCAATCAGCATGTAATTACCCCGTGGCCAGATGTGCAGCGCTTCCCGTTGCATCCGATGTTTTCCAAGCGGAGCGGCAGGGATGGTGAGTTCCTTGTAGCCGTGGGACAGAACGTCTTCCGTTACGTTCACACCGAGGTGTTTCACCATGGCTTGGCGCACCGCGGAGCCGCCACCGTCCGTAGCGATGACGGGTGAGCCGCTTGCCGTATAAGACTGACCGGTGGATTCGTCGGTGAAGTACGCAGCTCCACTTGAAAAATCCACGTCATCACAACGCTGTCCGAACAGGATGCTTACGCCCGCCGTTTCAGCGGCTTCCATAAGCAGCATGTTGAGTCCGGGGCGGGAGATGGAGTAGATAACTTCTGCCGGCGTACGACCGTAGGAAGTGAGCGTGAGCTTGCCGTCGGAATCATGCAGCATGCGGCCGCGCATGGGGATCAGCAGTTTGCTGACTTGCTCATACAGCCCAACTTCACGCAATGCCCGGATGCCGCGATGGGCAAGGGCAAGATTGATGGAACGACCAGCGGCGATGTCGTGGCGGCGCATATCCGGCTGGCGCTCGTACAACGTGACCTGGAAGCCGCGCCGCGCCAGAAACACGGCCAACAGACTGCCCGCAAGGCCGGCGCCGATCAAAATAATTTTTTTATTGGTGCTCATTCGTAAGTGAATTTAGGCGGCATCGTTTTGTCATTGTGCCGCGTGCCGCATGCAATGCTGTTGCGTCGTCATTTGACGCAGCACACAGTACTCAGTACTCAACACCCAGCACCCAGCACCCAGCACCCATTATTTCGTACGCAGTACTTTTTCGAGTATTCCCACAAACCGGTACACATCGGTATAGGTGTTGTAGAGCGGCACCGGCGCCACGCGGATCACATCTGGTTCACGCCAATCGCAGGTGACCCCGCGCTGTTCCAATTGCTCGTAAACCTTGCGCGCTTGATCTCGGCCGGCGCGCAGACGCAAGGAGAGCTGACAGCCACGTGCTTCCGGCACCGCAGACGTGAGGATATCCACCTGGTCAGCCAGTTTCTGCTTGAGCAGCCATTCCAGATAACCGGTGAGTTGCAGAGATTTTTCCCGTAACGCGGGCATGCCTGCTGCATCAAAGATTTCCAGGGACGCCAGTACTGGTGCCATGGCAAGTATCGGTGGATTGCTCAACTGCCAGGCTTCAACAGTGGGCGATGGAATAAAGTCCGGACTCATCTTGAAGCGCGTGGTCTTGTCATGGCCCCACCAGCCGGCAAATCGCGGTAGATCGCGTTTGCCCAAATGGTCTTCGTGAACAAAGCAACCGGCTACGGCGCCGGGACCGCCATTCATGTATTTGTAATTGCACCACACGGCGAAATCCACGTTCCAGTCATGCAAATTCATCGGCACGTTGCCAGTGGTGTGGGCTAAATCAAAACCCGCGACACAGCCGGCATCATGAGCGGCGCGCGTGAGGCGCGCCATATTGAATAGTTGACCGCTGCGGTACTGCACGCCCGGCAGCAGCACCAGCGCGATGCGGTGGCCTTCTTCCGCCAGCACGGTTTCAATATCTTCCGTGCGCAGGGTTTCTTCGTGGCGTCGTGGGCCAATTTCAATGAGGGTTTCTGCCGGATCGAGGCCATGGAAGCGGAGTTGGGATTCGACCGCGTAGTGGTCGGATGGAAAAGCGCCAGCTTCGATCAGGATGCGGTTGCGATCCTGCGTGGGCCGAAAGAAGCTCACCAGCATCAGGTGCAGGTTGACGGTGAGCGAATTCATATTCACCACTTCCTGCGGGAGGGCGCCCACGATCCTTGCCGTCTTGTCGGTGAGGAATTCGTGATACGGCATCCACGGGCGGCGGCCAGCAAAATGTGCCTTCACCGCCAGCCGCTGCCAGTCTTCCAGTTCTTCCTGCAGGTAGCGCGCTGTATCCTTGGGCTGCAGACCGAGGGAATTGCCGCAGAGATAAATTTCATCCGCGCCGTCGTGCTGCGGGATATGGAAGCGTTCGTGGTAAGCGGCGAGTGGATCGGTGCGGTCGAGTTCCTCCGCAAAATTGGTTTCAGCTATGAATTTCATTTTATTTCTATCGGATAAATGATGGGTCGGCTGGGAGCAGCGTCGCTCATGAACGCTGGAATTTGCAAATCCAGCAGGTAATAACCATCTTTCACTTGCTCAGGGACATAGATCATCTCTGTCACGGTGCCACGTGGCCGCTTGGCATCCGTCTGTCGGCGGCTACCGGCGGGCAGGCCCCAGAACGTACGGTGTGCCGCCAGTTGCCCCTGATCGTGCATGGGATCGAGGGAGGGCAAGTCCACCAGCAGGTGTTGCACGCCTGCTTCCACGAGCAAGGCCACCGCATCTTCCGCCAGGTACGACGGTGGGATCGCATCGTAGCGGCGCGTGAACTTGTCCCTGGTGTTGGGCAGCGTGCGGATGATGAAAGCCGTATGCATTGCGTGCAAGGGATGATGTTGCAAGCTCATCTTGATGAGCGCCGTGTCAATCACATTGTGACGTGGTGCAAGTGTTACCAGCGTCGCCGGCAGCAGTGACCCGCGCAATTGTTCTGTTACCGTAGAGGCATCGTCCACGACATGTCCGATGCATTCCGTATGGGTGCCGTTGCAGTGTGGCACAAGCTGGTAATGACCTACATTGCAACTTCCGCCCTGATGGGTATCGCCGGTGAAGCCGTTTATCTGAAGCGGCGCGGCACTGGCATCCGGTGCACCGAAGAAGCCTGGCTGTGGGCCATTGAACTGCAGGGGAATCGCCAGCGATACGCCGTGTGCCATATCCACGCTGCAGTTGTGGTTTTCGATCTCGAAATGGATCAGATTCACAGGAAACATGCCTGGTCGAGCTGGAGCCATTCCAGAGCTGTACCGTGCAACAGGCGTTCCTTTATTTTATTGTCCAGTAACATGGATTCAATGAGTTCACCGGGCACGTGTTCACCCAACGGAAATGGGTAGTCGCTGCCCAGCGCAATGCTGCTTGCGCCCATTAAATCAATCATGTATTGCAGCATGCCAGGATGGTGCACGAGTGAATCCACATAGAAGCGCCCCAGGTAGCTCATGGGATTCACCTTGTTATCCACCGCGCACAGGTCGGGACGGACATTAAAACCGTGTTCGATACGGCCGACGGTCGCCGGGAACGAACCGCCGCCGTGGGCGAAACATACCCGCAGCTTCGGCAGGCGTTCCAGGATGCCACCGAAGATCATCGAGCAGATAGCGAGCGAGGTCTCCGCCGGCATGGCTACCAGCCAGGGTGTCCAGTATTTGCGCATGCGTTCCTTGCCGAACATATCCCAGGGATGTACAAAGATCGCGGCACCCAGTTCCTGCGCCGCCTCGAATATTGTGAAAAGCTGTGGATCGTCCAGGTTCATGCCGTTCACATGCGAACCGATCTCTACACCTGGAAATTTCAGTTCTTTCACACAACGCTCCAACTCCCGGATAGCGAGGTCCGGAGATTGCAGCGGCAGCGTGCCGAGACCGACGAAACGCTTGGGGTGTTCCGCAACTACGCCAGCGATATGGTCGTTCAGTAATCTGGATAAATCCAGCGTATCCTGCGGCTTTGCCCAGTAGCTGAACATCACTGGTACGGTAGAGAGTACCTGTACGCCCACGCCATGGGTATTGCATTCGTGCACACGCGCATCGGCATCCCAGCAGTTGGCTTCGATCTCGCGGAAAAATTCTCCATCCTTGAGCATACGCGCACAGCCGGGACCGTGGTGTTCCAGCTGAATGAAGCCACCGTAACCGTAACGCTCTTTCAGATTTGGCCAGTTTTTCGGCAGTATGTGGGTATGGATGTCAATTTTCAGCATGCGCTACTTTTTATTCGGTGCTTCCATCACAGCACCGCATTGTTTGCAGGTACGGTTCTCCAGACTACCAAAGTAACGGTCGAAGACCGGTGGAAAATCCTCCTCTATGCTGTGCAGGGTGAAGTATTCTTCGTAGAGTTTGCTATGGCAGCGTTCACAGAACCACAGCAGCCCGTCCTTCTCCTTCGGCAGCCGTTTGCGCTCGATCACGAGACCCACAGAATTAGCGAAACGCTGTGGTGAATGTGGCACCCGCGCCGGCAACAGGAATATCTCACCGGCGCGCATCGGGTAATCCACCGGCTTGCCATCTTGCATGGTCTTGACCAGCATCTGGCCCTCGAGCTGATAGAAAAACTCCGGCCCTTCGTCGTAGTGGTAATCCTTGCGGGCATTGGGCCCGCCCACCACCATGACGATGAAGTCACCGTCGTAGATACATTTATTTCCGACCGGTGGTTTGAGGAGATGACGGTTGTCGTCGATCCACTTCTGGAAATTGAGCACGTTCATCCTGCTCATGGTGTCCTCCTCAATATTCACTCGACCGTGGCGATGCACTTGAGCTCGATGGCGATGGGTGTGGGTAGCGCGGTCACCTGGACCGTGGTACGGCAGGGCTGGTTATCACGGAAATATTCCGCATATATTCGGTTATAGGCCGCAAAATCGTTTTTCATATCAGTCAGGAACACGGTGACATCCACCAGCCGGTCCCAGCTCGAGCCGGCATCCTGCAGGATCACGCGTACGTTCTCGAACACGGAGCGACATTGGGCTTCGATGTCGTAGCGGATGATATTGCCCTGAGCATCCAGCGTTACGCCGGGAATATCCTTGTTGCCACGTTTGCGTGGCCCCACTCCCGACAAATACAGCAGATTGCCCACGCGACGCGCATGGGGATAGAGCCCGACGGGTTCTGGGGCCTTCATTGATTCGATTTTGCCGGAATCATTCATATTTAATGCACACGTTTCTTGCTTCGGTGAAAAAGCGCATGGCTTCCCAGCCGCCTTCGCGCCCACTGCCAGATTGTTTCACACCGCCCATAGGCACACGCAGGTCACGCAGCATCCAGCAGTTTACCCAGATGAGCCCGGCTTCAAGCCTTGCGGCGACCCGATGGCAGCGGGATACGTCGCGGCTCCAGAGTGAGGCGGCCAGGCCATAAGGCGTGCCATTGGCGTAGGCGATAGCCTGGTCTTCGGTATCGAACGGAATCAACGTCACCACCGGACCGAAGATTTCTTCCTGGTTGGTGCGACAGTCCGGCGACAGACCTTCGATCACGGTTGGTTCCACGAACCAGCCATTAGCGCAGCGGCCATCCAGGTTCGCGCGCTGCCCGCCGCAGATGATCGTGCCGCCTTCCTTTTTGGCTAATTCGATATAGCCCAGGATTTTCTGAAGATGCGGTTCAGAAACCACCGCACCTTGTTCGGTCTGTTCATCCATGGGATCCCCCTGGCGCAGTGACCGGACACGTTTCACGAAGGCATTGCGGAAACGATCATAGATGCCGCGTTCGATAAAGACGCGCGAACCACACAAACATATCTCGCCCTGATTGGAAAAGGCAGCCCGCACGCTCTCTGACACGGTGAGTTCGAAATCACAATCGGCGAACACAATCGTCGGATTCTTGCCGCCCAATTCCAATGAAAGTTTCTTGAATTTTGGCGCGGCGCGACTGGCGATGTCGGCGCCAGTCCGGGTGCCACCAGTGAAGGAGATGGCCTTCACGTCAGGATGTTCTACCAACACCGTGCCCGCTTTCGGCCCCAAGCCGTGTACCACATTTAGCACGCCCGCTGGCAAACCTGCTTCCACGCACAATTCCGAGAACAGATACGCGGTCATGGGCGTGATTTCGGATGGCTTCGCCACTACGCAGTTTCCCGCGGCCAGCGCTGGCGCGAGCTTCCAGGTAAAGAGATACAGCGGCAGGTTCCAGGGCGAGATGCAGCCGACCACACCTACGGGCGAGCGCAATGTGTAATTGATGGCTCCCGATTCCATGGCGTGGGATTCGCTGGCGAACTGACTCGCAGCGGCCGCAAAAAAACGCAGATTGGTGACGGCGCGCGGGATGTCCACGCGGCGCGCAAGCGCGACGGGCTTGCCGGAATCCATGCTCTCGGCGCGCACCAGTTTTTCCAGATCACGTTCGACCAAGGCTGCGAGTTTGTACAACCAATCGCCACGTTCAGCGGCCGGTGTTGTGGACCATTTTGGGAATGCCCGCTGCGCGGCCGCCACCGCGCTGTCGATGTCGGTTTTATTTGAATCGGGAATGTGCGCGTAACTGTGGCCTGCGGCCGGTTCGAAATCTTCCAGCCAGCCGCCGGATGTGGCGGGAACCAATTGGCCATTAATGTAGTTCGCGAGTTTTTGCATGTTACAAATTCTGGATGCGACCGCGGTCCACGGGCTGGTTGATGCCGTGACTGGTTGCGCACATCAAGGCGCGCTTGCCATCCGGACGTAAATTGAGAATACGCTGGTGAGTCATGGCATCTGATTCTAAAGCAGCGCGGTTGGATTGGCTTGCGGTCTTTGCGCGCTGGGGCAGTCCACGCAGTACCAACCGCCGCTATCGTCGCCGTCGAGCCGTAGTGCCGTGAGTCGGCCGCCCCAGACACAGCCTGTATCCAGTGGATAGACATTGCGGCCCTTCACTTCGCCGAGCGTGGACCAGTGGCCGAAAAGGATATGCAGTTTGGTGCTGGCGCGGTCCGGCACCTCGAACCAAGGTATGAAAGTCTCAGGCTGGCTTCCCGGAGCACCCTTGGAAATGAAATCGAGTTGACCATCCGCAGTGCAATAGCGTAAACGCGTAAAACAGTTGACGATGAAGCGCAGCCGTTGCATGCTGCTCAAGTCGGGTGACCATCGGTCGGGCTGGTTGCCGTACATGTTGGCAAAGAATTCAGGAGAGTCGTTGCCGCGCAACGCATTTTCCAGTTCATGCGCACAGTTGGTAGCCGTATCCAGATCCCATTGCGGCGGCAAGCCTGCGTGGATCAAGGTGTAACCCAGAGCCGCGTCGTGATACAGCAAAGGTCGGTGGCGTAGCCAGTCAAGCAAGATATCTCGATCAGAAGCGCCTAGCACTGCATCCAGTGTGTCGCTCGGTTTGTGTCTGTCCATGCCAGCGGCAAGAGCCAGCAAATGCAGATCGTGATTGCCGAGTACACAGATGGCATGCTCGCCGAGACCCTTCACGAAACGCAGGACATCGAGGGATTTCGGTCCACGATTCACCAGGTCGCCAGTGAGCCAGAGTATGTCTTCGGCAGGATTGAATCGTATCCGATCCAGCAGGTGTCGCAGTTCGTCGTAACAACCTTGGATGTCGCCGATGGCGAAGATCGCCATTTAATGCAACAAACCCGGGACGGCAAGTCGGAATGGGGCGATGGGCGCGTCGAAGTGCTCGCCCTGGTCGTTCACCATCTGGTACGCGCCTTGCATGGCACCCACCGGCGTTTCCAGGATGGCCCCGCTGGAATAGCGGAAACCCTCGCCGGGTTTCAGATGTGGTTGTTCACCGACTACGCCTTCACCACGCACCTCTTGCACCTTGCCGTTGGCATCGGTGATGAGCCAGCGGCGTGTCAGAAGCTTGGCCGGCACCGTCCCCTCATTGCGGATGGTGATGGTGTAGGCGAACGCGAAGCGGTTCTGCTGCGGGTCGGATTGGGCTGGGACGAAGGCCGTTTCCACGTCCACGTGGATGCTGTTGGGAGACATATCGTTCATGGATAGGGGGGGATTGAGGAGAACACAGCTATTTTAACGCAGTCGCCTGATCAGTACCCAACACACGTCTAATCCAGGCGCGTGGTTTAGCTCAAGCGAACCGCCAGCACATCACACGGCGCCTTGTGCAGAAGCGACTTCTCAGTGGAAACCATGAGCAAGGCCAGGCCATGACGGCCGTGGCTACCCAGTACCAGCAGGTCGGCCTGTTCCTCGTTGGCCACTCTCAGTATCTCCGCCTTGATATTGCCCACTTCGACCCGGCGGGTAGCGGATTTCAGCCCGAGACTGTCGCACAGTGTATCCAGCCGCCGTCGCGCGCCTTGCACCAATTCCCCCTCCACATCCACAGGGGGTGGCAATAGTGCTTCGCCTGCCGGGTCTA
>JBOIBD010000019.1:0-24626 GCA_050739415.1 Gammaproteobacteria bacterium
GTGCATGCAGACCACCGAGTAGAGCATACAGACTCAAGCCTGCGCGCACCTGCCAGGGTCGTCGTCGGGTATGCGTGTAAATAGGAATGTAGAATGGCGTTAGGTGTACCAGTTGTGGTGCGAGTTTTAGCAGCAATTCTCGCTCACGCAAAGATTCCCGCACCAGATGCAAATCGAATTGTTCGAGGTAACGCAACCCACCGTGGATAAGTTTGCTGGAACGGCTGGAAGTGCCGGCGGCAACCGATTGCTGTTCCAGCACCAACACCCGATGGCCGCACGCTACGGCGGCCTGAGCAATACCGGCACCGTGGATGCCCGCTCCGATAATAACTAAATCGTAGCTCTCGTTCATGTGCTTGCAAATTCAGGTGTGTGCAGCATGGCGCCAATATCGTTTGTTTCTACAAAATTCGCACCTTGGCACGCCAGCTCCAGTGCACGTTCTGCGTTTTCGGTATGGTAAGAAACCCAGCGCCAGGAGCCAGGAAGGGCCGTGTGAACCCTTGTGAATAGTGCTTCGTCCGTGAACATGTAGTCGGGTTGCAGGGTATCGGCCTGTTGCCTGGTTTCATCGTCGGTTCTTTCAACCGCCCAGCCGATGGCGGGTGCACCTTGCTGTCGCGCGAGGGTAAGGCAGGCATGGTCAAATGAAATCATGATGCATTGTTGACGCGCCGACTGGATCTCTTGCATTATTTTACCAACTACTAGATCTGTGCCGTGATGACGCAGGCTCTGGCGTTTTATCTCAACAAATAAGTTTACCTCCGATTGTGTTTGTAGCCACGCGATGAGTGTGTCAAGCCGGGGAAGTTTGACATTGGCATAGCGTCCATCGAAACGCTGGCGCTCGCCCACGGTAATCGTACCGAGCTCCACTGCGTTCATGTTTGTGATATTCCGATCCAGCCCAGCAGTGCGTTCCAGTGAGTCGTCGTGTGAAACAAATGGCACGCCGTCCGCACTCAGCTGCACGTCGCATTCAAGCCGGCGTGCGCCAGCTTTGACGGCGGCAGTGAAGCCCTCCAGAGTATTTTCGGGATAGAGCGTCGGCCAGCCGCGATGGCCGACCAATACCGGGATTGTCTGCGGAGCCATATATGCTCAGCGGTTTTTGTGCTTATTCGTATCTTAACGCTTCAATGGGGTCCAGTGCTGCGGCTTTGGCTGCGGGCGCAATACCGAAGATAACACCCACTCCGCTGGAGAAGCCGAACGCCAGGACTACAGCCCACCATGGGACATAGGCAGCGCGGAAAGCGGGTATTGCATGGGCGGCTAAAGTGCCAATACCGTAACCCAGAAAGAGACCTATGATGCCGCCGATGACCGAAAGAGTTACAGCCTCAATCAGGAATTGCAGCAGAATGTCACGGCGCCGAGCGCCTAAACTCTTGCAGATGCCGATTTCACGGGTGCGCTCGGTGACCGATACCAGCATGATGTTCATGATGCCGATGCCGCCGACCAGGAGTGAAATGGCTACGATGCCACCCAGGATCAGTGTGATGGAATTCAGCACAGTGGTGAATGTTCCGAGCAACTGTGAGGCCGTCTGGATTTTGAAGTCATCATCCTGATCCTGATCCAGATGGTGCTGGCGGCGCAATACCTGTGTGATGCGGGTGGTGATCGCGTCTATATCTTTTGTATCGTTCACCTTCAATTGAATACGAATATCCGGTATTTCAGCTGCATTTTGCAGGCTGAGTGCGGTCCCATAGGGGATGAGGATACGATTATCCTGGTCAAAGCCTAGTATTTTCCCCAAGGGATGGAGCACGCCCACAATCTTGAACCATTGTCCAGAAATCTGCAGATACTGTTCGAGCGGATCCGTGGGCAGATGCAATTTTGTAATGACGGTTTTTCCAATCACCGCAATGTGGCGATGATACAAGTCGTCGTTCGGCGTGATGAAACGGCCCATATCGGGATATTGTCCGTTGGTGATGGCGTAATTCGGGGTGGTGCCCATGACCAGGCTGTCGGTGGATTGATTGCGATAGTTCACTGGATTAAAGAAGCGGCCTACCCTTAAAACCGGGCTGATATCGCTGATGCCGGTCACACTGTGCTGGATGGCAAGTAGGTCGTCGGGCGTGATTTTTGCAGTCGCACCGGCGAGCTCTTGTTTGGGAGGCAGATAACTCTGGATAGTGAGTGTATCTGCACCCATGCCTTTGAATTCACTGGTGATGGAATTGCTGAAACCTTGGATTAGAGAAACCACCGCGATGACCGCCATAACTCCGATAATGATGCCCAGCATGGTGAGAAAGCTACGCAGAGTGTGGGCGCGGATTGCCTGGAAGGCAGAGCGCAGACTTTCCATCAAGGCGTACATGCGTGTGCCTATTCGTACCGCAGCGCGTCAATCGGATTGAGAGCGGCGGCCTTGGCGGCGGGCGCAATGCCAAAGATGACTCCTACGCTGCCGGAGAAGCCAAATGCCAGCACCACTGCCCACCAGGGCACATGTGCACCCAGGAACTGCGGCACCAAATGTGCTACCAACACTCCGATGCCATAGCCTAGCAGCAAACCGATCACGCCCCCGAGTAGTGAAAGTGTCACGGCTTCGATCAGGAACTGCATGAGGATGTCGCTGCGGCGCGCACCGAGGCTTTTCATGATGCCAATCTCACGCGTGCGCTCGGTGACCTGGACCAGCATGATATTCATGATGCCGATGCCTCCGACTAGCAGTGAGATGCCGACGATACCACCCAGGATCAGGGTAATGGAATTTAGAATCTGGTTGAATGTACCCAGTGTTTGTTCGGGTGTTTGAACCACGAAGTCGTCTTCTTCGCCGGGTTTTATATGGTGATTACGGCGTAATATCTGTGTGATGCGGTTTGTCACCGCATCTATTTGTTTGATGTCATTCACATTCACTTGGATGGTGATATCCGGAACGGTAGATGCGCCTAACAAACTGTGTGCAGTGCCATAAGGAATGTAAATCCGGTCGTCCTGATCCTGGCCGCCGATATTGCCCAGTTTCTTCAACACGCCGATTATCTTGAACCACTGGTCGAACATCTCGATGTATTGTCCCACCGGGTCTTTCGGGAGATTCAAATCAGTGATAAGTGTCTGACCGATGACCGCAACCCGGCGATGGCCCAAGTCATCACTGGGCGTGATGTAGCGGCCCATAACGGGGTAGAAACTGGTGTTCTCGGCGTGCGAAGAAGTTGTGCCGTAGACCCCAGAGTAGGCTGTTTGATTGCCGAATTGGATCTGACCGGAACCGAAGTCTGCGAGTGTGAGTATCGGGGTGATATTGCTGATGCCTGTGACATCGTGCTGGATGGATTGCAGGTCATCCGGTGTGACCTTAACCACCTTGCTGGCAAAAAAATCTTCCTGTGTTTCATTAGACTGGATAGTCAGAACGTTTGCACCCATGCTGGCAAATGTTGTGGTCACGGAATGACTGAAGCCTTGGATTAGCGACACCACGGCGATCACGGCCATCACCGCGATGATGATGCCGAGCGTGGTCAGGAAGCTGCGCAGCGCGTGGGCGCGAATAGCTTGTAAAGCAGAGCGTAGGCTTTCCAGTAGGCTATACACGGCGCAGTGCTTCCTGATTTTCGGTCTCGACGGAATTATCGGTGTCGCTCTGAATCTGGCCGTCCATGAGGCGGATCACGCGCCGACAGTGGTTGGCGATGTTCTGGTCGTGGGTTACGACGATGATGGTATGTCCGTGTTTATGCAGATCATCGAACATGGCCATAACATCGCGGCTGGTGCTGGAGTCCAGATTGCCGGTGGGTTCATCTGCCAGCAGGATTGAGGGTTTGCCCACCAGGGCCCGCGCGATAGCTACACGCTGGCGCTGGCCACCGGAGAGCTGATTTGGCAGATGGTGTAGGCGTTCACCCAAGCCAACACTTTGCAGGGCTTGCGTCGCCATGTTCTTGCGCTCGCCCAGGGGGATGCCGCGATAAATAAGCGGTTGCATGACGTTATGCAGTGCATTGGCTCGGCCCAGCAGGTTGAAGTTCTGGAAGATGAAACCGATTTCGCGGTTGCGTATGCGGGCGAGCGCATTGTCATCCAGTTGTGCCACCGGCGTGCCATTCAAGATGTACTCACCGGAACTGGGTTTATCCAGACAGCCGACAATGTTCATGAGCGTGGACTTGCCCGAACCAGAGGGACCGATGAAGGCCACATACTCGTTGCGGTAAATGGTCAGGTTCACGTTTTTGAGCGCATCCAGAGTCGCTTCGCCCATTACGTATTGCTTGCTGACCTGGAGCAGCTCCAATACAGCTTCGCGGCTCATGAGGTTTTCTTCTGTGCCTTGTCGTTTTCCGGCGGAAGCACCGATACATTGGCGCCATCGCTAAGGGCATGCAAGGTGGTATACGGCCCGGTTATGACCGTCTCGCCGGCCTTCAGTCCCGATACGATTTCCTGATAGGTGTCGCTGGACACACCCGTGGTCACTGGTACCTTACGAGCCTTGCCATCACGCATCACGTACACGTAAGCGCCGGAAGTGGGTTCGAGGCTCTTGGAATTTGGATTGTTCTCATAGAGCACCGCCTGAAGGGGCACGGCGATGGCATCGGGCGTGCTCTGGGTAAAAATTTCCGCACGGCAACTCATACCTGGGCGCACCCGTGGTAATTTCTTGTCTGTAAGCCCGATCTTGACTTCGAATGTAACGCCTTGCTGGACCGCAGCAGTGGTCGAGGTGCCGGTACTGTTGTTCGTGACCGAAGCCGCGATGAACTGCACCTTGCCATGAAACGTGTCGTTCGGATAAGACACGGCATTGATATTGGCATCCTCATTCAATTTGAGGTTGGCAATGTCCGCCTCATCCACTTGCACATCTGCCAGCACCTCGGCGGGATCTGCGATTTCCATCAGGGTCGAGCCGGGGATGTTGGTGCCGGTAATAACGGTCTCACCAACCTTTACCGGTAGGCTGGTGACCATGCCATCGATGGGCGAACGGATCACCGATTTGGCCAGGTTTTCCTGGGCCTGACCCAATTGCGCCTGGGCGATGAGCAACGCTTCTTTCTCGGAATCGAGCTGAACTTTGGCGATGTCGAGCTGGTTGGTGAGTTGATCGAAAGTGTTGGCGTCCACCAGATGTTGCTTGAAAAGCGCCTGTTGCCGGTTCCATTGTAATTGCAGGTTGGCGATGGTGAGTTTCTGGGTTTCTATAGCGATCTGCGCCTGCTGCACGCCAGCCGTGGCTTGTTGAACCGCTGCCTGATAGAGCGTCGGGTCTATGCGCAGAACTACTTGGTTGGCCTTGACCATCTGACCTTCGACCACAGGGATTTCCGTGATCTTGCCGATAATCTCGGGCTTGAGTTCCACCGGGTTGAGATAAATGAGCTGGCCGGAGGCGAGAATGGAGCTGCGGATGGTTCTAGCCTCAACCTTGGCCACGTCCACTTTCTGGGTGTCGCCGTGGCCCGCAAGGCGACTGATTCCTACCAGGATGATGATGCCGGCGATGATGCCCAGGGTGATCCAAAGTTTGCGCTTCTGTCGCATGCCAATCTCCGTTATGTATTGGTGTTATATATAAGTATAACAGTTGAATTTGACTTTGCAAGACCACTTGATGGGAGCTGCTAAAGCATTCATCAAACTAGTTTCAAGATGATCCATAGGGCATAAATCACGACCCACGGGGCCAACACGATCAAGGCTGATTTACCCGGACTCTTTTTGGTCCACAGGGAAAATCCAACGATCATCAGCCCGAGCGTCCAGAACGTGGTCAGACGTACGCTGGCCGCCACGCTCATCAGATGGTTGCTCATGGGCAAGTGAAACAGCAGGGTATTCAGTGAGGTGACGTCCAGTGCGTAATAGCTGGTTTGCTGCTTGACAAATAGGTACGCAACGCCCGAAGCGATAGTGCTGAGGACCATTGGAAAGCCGGTCCAAACACTGAAGCTGAACCATTTGCCATAGGATTGTTCATCATAGCCGCCGATTTTGCTGACCAGGAATAAATACAGCGCCTGTAGTAGAGACACAATGATTATAAAAATGGGCAAAAACACGGCGCTGCCGATGAGTAGACGACTACGGGTGAGGTTCTCACGCATTTGTTCTAGTTGTTCACTACTGTATTTGTCGCCCATGGCAGCGATCATCTGGTTGGACAGCCAGCCAATGTCCACGGTCGAGTAATACCAGACGATAAACGCGACGTTCAGCACGATACTGATGATCAGCGGATACCATAACCATGCCGTATGCGACCGGATGTCCTGGAGAGCCTTTTTCGGCTCGACGAAAATATTACCCAGACAGGCGAGTGCGGAAGTTTCCATATTGGATCCCTGGTTGATGATTGAAAATCTGGCCTGGAGCATTCACATTTACGCTGCTCCCGAAATACCCCATAAAACGGATTTGTTCGCGTCAGGCGATCTGAAGGATGCGCATCATAACGGCAGACAAAGCCATATGAAAGTGACAAATATCAGGAGTTCTCTGCCGCATTTGAGCACGGCAAAGAGTGGGGGAAATCAAAGACTTGACATCCCCGGCCGGGGAGACCGGGGATGTCAGGGTTTTTTATTGAGGCTGGGTGCTTACCAACGACCGCCGCGACCGCCGCCACCGGCGCCGCCTTGGCGTGGCTGGCGTTCCTGCGCTTCATTCACGCGCAGCGGACGACCGCCCATATCCTTGCCATTCATTTCCTGGATAGCCTTTTGAGCCGCACCCTGATCCATTTCCACGAAAGCAAAGCCGCGGGGGCGGCCGGTTTCGCGGTCAGCGATCAGTTTCACCGAATGCACGGTGCCGAACGACTCGAACTTGGAACGAACTTCCTCTTCGGAAGCAGTAAAGGGCAGATTGCCCACATAGATTGACGTCATGCTCTTGATTCACTCTGCTGTAACTATAAAAATCACGGTGGCCGGAGTTGAAGCCCGCTGCCGTGACTATGACCTGACGGCTTGACCGTTGGTCGTATTTTCCATCACGGTCTGAGAACCATGAAAGTCAACACAACCAAGAGCAACCGCCTTGTTGTTCGTTACTTGATCACGTTAATGCGGCGAGCAGGGCGAATTCCCCAAAGAACGTCGGCAGGTATGTGACAGGTCCCGAACGGGGGCGAGAGCTTACGCTTGTTGCCGGAGGCTGTCCAATACTTCTTTTGGGCGTAAAAGCCTTGAAATTCACCAGCCTGCGTCTGCGGATGGAGGTCGGCTTTGACGTATAATGCCCGGCCTTTTCCGCAGGCTTCCCACCGTGATTGAGAAACTACGCAATATCGCCATCATCGCCCATGTGGATCATGGCAAGACCACCTTGGTAGACCAGCTGCTGCGGCAGTCCGGCACCCTGGATGCCCGTGCCGCCATGCCGGACCGGGTCATGGATTCCAATGACCTGGAGCGGGAGCGGGGCATCACCATCCTCGCCAAGAACACCGCCATACGTTGGGGTGACTATCGTATCAATATAGTGGATACACCCGGCCACGCCGATTTTGGCGGCGAGGTGGAGCGTGTATTGTCCATGGTGGATTCGGTGCTGTTGCTGGTGGATGCGGTGGACGGGCCTATGCCGCAGACGCGCTTTGTGACCCAGAAGGCCTTCTCCCATGGTTTGAAACCCATTGTGGTCATCAACAAAATTGACCGAGATGGCGCGCGCCCACATTGGGTGCTGGACCAAACGTTCGATTTATTCGACAAGCTCGGTGCTTCCGACCAGCAACTGGATTTCCCTGTGGTGTATGCCTCGGCACTACAAGGGCATGCCACCCTGAATCTGGATCAACCGGGCAAGGACATGACCGCGCTATTTGAGGCCATCATTAAATATACGCCGCCGCCGCCAGTGGATTTGAACGGCCCGTTTCAATTGCAGGTCAGCTCGCTCGACTATTCCAGCTATGTGGGCGCCATCGGTATCGGCCGCATTGCGCGTGGCCGCATCACACGCAATAGCTCCGTGGCGGTAATTGATCATGAAGGCCGCGTGCGCCGCGAACGTGTACTACAGGTTTTCGGTTTTCTGGGCCTGCATCGCGTCGAAGTCGAGGAAGCTCAGGCCGGTGACATTGTGGCCTTCACCGGCATTCCCGCACCACGCATCTCGGACACGCTGTGCGATCCTGAGCACGTTGAAGCCTTGCCGGCCCTGTCAGTGGACGAACCTACCATCAGCATGACCTTTGAGACCAACAGCTCGCCGTTTGCAGGTCAGGACGGCAAGTTTCTCACCAGCCGCCAGGTTCGCGAGCGCCTGTATCGCGAAGTGCTGCATAACGTGGCGCTGCGCGTGGAAGATACCGAAGATACGGAAAAATTCCGGGTCTCGGGCCGTGGTGAATTACATCTATCCATATTGCTAGAAACCATGCGCCGTGAAGGTTACGAAATCGCCGTATCGCGTCCTCAGGTGATATATCACGAAGTGAACGATGAACGTCACGAACCGTTCGAGATGCTCACAGTGGATATCGAGGAACGTCATCAGGGCGGCGTGATGGAAGCCCTGGGCAGCCGCGGCGGTGATTTGAGCGACATGCGTTCCGACGGCCGCGGGCGCGTGCGCCTTGATTACATGATGCCAGCGCGGGGTCTGATCGGTTTTCAGACCGAGTTCCGCACCCTCACTTCGGGCACCGGACTAATGCATCACGTATTCGATCACTATGGTCCGGCAAAAGTCACGGGTGTGGATCAGCGTGCTAACGGCGCCATGATTTCAAACGGCACTGGCAAGGCGGTAGCCTATGGAATTTTCAATCTACAACCACGCGGACGAATGTTTATCGCTCCGGGCGAGCCTGTTTACGAGGGTCAGATCATCGGCATACATACCCGCGACAACGATCTCACCGTAAATCCACTGAAGGGCAAGCAGCTCACCAACATCCGTGCCGCGGGTCGCGACGAGAACGTCCTGTTGACACCACCGCTCAAGTTCTCGTTGGAACAGGCGATGGAGTTCATCGAGGACGACGAATTGGTGGAGATCACGCCCCACAATATCCGTCTGCGCAAGCGTTACTTGAAAGAACACGAGCGCAAGAAGGCAGCCCGTAGCGTGGCCGCAGCCTGAGCATCCGATTGATGGGCTGTGCCCGCCCTAGACCATGACGTCATGAACGCCGATTTGTATATACAGGCCATACAACGTTTCCAGGCGCTGTTCGCCCGTGCTCAAACTCTGGATATCCCCGAGCCTACCGCCATGAGTCTTGCTACCGTAGGCTCCGATGGCCGGCCTTCAGTGCGCACCGTATTGCTCAAGATGGTAGATGAACGCGGCTTTGTCTTCTACACCAATCTGCGCAGCCGCAAGGGCAAACATTTGCACGACAATCCAAGTGCTTCGTTATGTTTTTTCTGGCAGGCGTTTATGGAGCAGGTGTTAGTGGAAGGTGCAGTGAAGAAAGTGAGCGATGCTGAAGCGGATGTCTATTGGGTCACCCGCCAACGCGCAAGCCAGATTGGTGCCTGGGCTTCACAGCAGTCTGAAAACTTGCAGGAACGCAAACAGCTGGAACAACGTTACGCGGATTTTGAGCAAAAATTCGAGGATAAACCGGTGCCACGGCCAAGCCATTGGTCAGGGTTTCGCCTGGTGCCGGATAAGATCGAGTTCTGGTCATCGCGGCCCGGACGGTTGCATGAGCGCGAGCGCTTTTTTCTCAAGGACGGAATATGGCTGCGTACGCTGATTTATCCCTGAGCCGAATCGAAGATGCGGACTCCAAGCGATAGCCAGCATCCCATCACGACACTCACACACCGTGTCTGTGTCGCACCCATGATGGACTATACCGATCGGCACTTTCGTTATCTCATCCGCCTCATGAGCCATTACACGCGGCTGTACACCGAGATGTTGACCACCGGCGCTGTCCTGCGTGGCGATCGGCAGCGCTTTCTCGAATTTCATCAAGCTGAGCATCCACTGGCCCTACAACTTGGCGGCAGTGAACCACATGCACTCGCCGAGTGTGCGCGTATTGCGGCAGATGAGGGTTACGACGAGGTGAATCTAAATGTAGGTTGTCCGAGCGACCGGGTGCAGGCAGGCCGTTTCGGTGCTTGTCTTATGACCGAGCCACAACTGGTGGCGGAGTGTGTTTCGGGTATGACAGCAGTGACCACTGTGCCGATCACGGTCAAAACCAGAATCGGCGTGGATGAACATGACAGTTACGATCATCTGACGGATTTCGTGGGCACGGTAGCTTCTGCCGGCTGCCGTGTGTTCATCATCCATGCACGCAAGGCTTGGTTGAGCGGCTTGAGTCCCAAAGAGAATCGCGAAATCCCTCCACTGCGCTACGATGTGGCCGAACAGTTGAAACGCGATTTTCCCGCACTGGTCATCGTCGTGAACGGCGGCATCAAGACGCTTGCCGTCATGGAGGATCATTTGGCGGCATTTGATGGCGTGATGATCGGCCGGGAAGCTTGTTCCAATCCGTATCTATTTGCCACGGTTGACCAACGTTGCTATGGCACATGTACTCCGGTGCTGACGCGCAACCAATTATTGATGGCGTTCATTCCCTATGTGCAGGTGCAATTGCAGCAAGGCATACCGCTACAACGTATGAGCCGCCATCTGCTCGGTCTTTTCCAGGGTTGCCCGGGTGCCCGCCGTTGGCGGCGCTATCTGAGCGAAGAAACCACACGTCCCGGTGCTGGCATCGATGTCCTGCAAGTTGCCGTACAAAAAATCAGCGAGGCCGCTTAAATGGCAATCCAATTGTTTTCGCTACAACTCGGGAGGCTATTCGTTTTCGATAAATTATGCTGCTTTCAATCCAGGGATCCAGCCGAATGAAACCTGCTCCGGGAATTGCCAAACGTAGCCGCCGGAAGAAGACGCTCGCCGAACGGGCTGACCGCCACGATTTGTACCAGAAATCGGTACAAGATGTAGCCTGGGAGATGGAATTTATTGAGCGCGTTTTTCACGAACGTTGTGGACGGACACCTATACGGTTGCGCGAGGATTTCTGTGGCACGGCGCTGGCAGCCTGTGAATGGGTGAGGCGTGACCGCCGGCATGAGGCGATCGGTATTGATCTTGACACGGAAGTACTCACCTGGGCGCGGCAACACAATCTGCCGCGGCTCGCAGGCTCGGCAGTGCAGCGGCTGCAACTGCTGGAAGCGGATGTGCTCACGGCGCAGACACCGCCATCCGACATGGTGCTGGCATTCAATTTTAGTTACTGGATTTTCAAGGATCGCAGTGCGCTGCGCGCCTATTTCAGCCGAGTGCGCGCTAGTCTGGCCACAGATGGCCTGTTTCTGCTGGATGCTTACGGCGGATATGACGCCTTCCGGGAGATGCGTGAACGCCAGGATTTTGGCCGCTTCACCTATATATGGGAACAAGCGGAATATGAGCCGGTCTCCGGGCACACCACCTGCCACATCCATTTTGCTTTCCCCGATGGTTCCCGACTCAAGCGCGCGTTCAGTTACCACTGGCGTCTGTGGACATTGCCGGAACTGCGGGAGTTGTTGTTGGAAGCCGGATTTGCACGGGTCAGTGTGTATCTGGAAGGCACCGACGAAAAATCTGGTGAGGGAAATGAAGTGTTCGCGGCCGCTGAACGGGGTGAGGCGGATCCGGCCTGGATCGCCTATGTGGTGGCTGAGCCATAAATATGATCGTTGATCACAGGACCTGGCAATGATTTAGTCTTCCGTATTTGCGCCAAGCGCGGCAGCCATATGCTGCAAATGCTTGAGATGCACTTCGGCGACCTGACGATCTGGCGCGAGTTCTAGCATGGCACGTTGCGAGACCACCTGTTCCTGCAGTTGTGACACCATCCGGGGAAACAGATAGCTGCGGAATGCCGCGGACTGCTCGCGTCGGGGCAGCTTTCTCCAGTGCTGCATGAACTGCTCGACGCTGGCATCGCTCCAATCATTCGATTCAACGAAACTTCGTACCAGGCTTGGCCCAGTTTCAACCGGGGTACTGGTCGGTGCATGATATGTATCAGTATTGTGGGAATGGCTAACCCACACGGCTGACCCGATTCCAGCTGCCACGAGTACGGTTAAGGAGATGAAGAACGTCTGCCAGTGAAGCTGCGGGCGTTTAATCCGGCTCAAGGTGGGCTGCCCATACTCAAGCCGCTGCTTGCCGGAGGTCACCGCCTCTATCAGGTTTCGCCTTTGTGTGCGGTATTCCTCTAGGCTCAATTCACCGGCCGCGTAACGACGAGCCAGTTCACGGACAGCAGATGGTTTCATTTATCCAGGTTCCGGCCGACGCGGAATCCAATCAGGGGATCCGCCGCACCATTACTCGAGCGAGTCAGGTCCACACTGCACAGTGACAGAGGATCGCGATAGCTACCACCTACCGCATTTAGGCCATCCGGTCCCAGCACCCATTCCTGGACGTTGCCGACATAATTGACCAGACCCCAAGTATTGGCGCGCCCAGTTTCAACGCTGAGCACTGACAGGCCCTTGATAATCTGGCCTGACAACGTTACCTGACAATTGAAATCCCGGCTGGTATCGGTGCCAGCCACACTGGCGGCGTAGCGGTATTGGTCATACGACGGGATGAAGTAATGTTCACCGCTTTTCGCGGACAACCATGCAAGGTAGGATTTCACTTCACTAAAGGTTATGTTGGTGGCCGGCAGGTTTCCATTGCCAGGCAGCACTTTGCATTGTCCTGTGGTTTGGCAGTACGCATTGATTTGTGCAACCGAAACTTCGTATTTACCGATGACAAAGGGTTGCTTGAAACCACCGCCCGCAGGTATGACAACCATGGCGGGACCATGCACATTGTCACCAAGGAGGTCGTAGCATTCAGCGCGGCCCTGGCGCCCATAACCGGCAAGGTCCGCAGTGCAGGGCTGACCGCCATTCGGGCTGCGCACCGGTATCTTGGTGATGGCAAAGTTGCGTTGATATTCGGCTTGGTAAGCGGGATTGTCTGCCCACAAGCGCATGGCTTCAGCGAGGTAGGCCTTGGCCTGCTGTGATTGACCGGCGCGCATGTATTCCTGGTAGGCGGCGAAGTAGCGGTTGGCGTAGGTTTGGGCCGCCTGTAGTTGAGTGCCGAATTGCGCGAGGTCCTCATTATCCGGTGTAGCCTGCTGGCCTTGCTCTAAGTAGCTTTGTGCTTTCGAAAGTTCGTTTTGTGCCATGGCCTCACGCCCTAGTTTGGCAAAGTGCGACAATTTTGGCGCAGGCGGCAGGTTCATATTCTGGAGAATCAGACTTAGCGGGAATGCTGATTTCGCAGCGCTTAGTAACTGATTTGCCAAACCCAGATCTGTGGCTTTCAGGTCTTCGATATGCTGCGCCAGTTTCCGGTACAGGTCGTTACTGATCTGTGCTTGTTCTTGCGGGAGTTGTTGCTGCGCCTTGGCAAGTCCGGCTTTCAGTTTTCCCATGCCATCTGGCTGCAGCTTATCTATGCTGGCCATCAAGTCGGCGCGCTCGGCTTCGGCGGAGTAGTCTTGCAGCGCTTTTTTCAAACTGTCTAATGGCGCATATTGCAAACCTCCTTGTACCAGTGCAATGGCGCCACGGTAGTCTCCACTGGCTGCACGAGCCCGAGACAGGTTCAGATAAGCATTGGCGTAATCCTGGGGTGCATCCGTGGTGAAAAACTTATCGTTCTCTGGCAATTGGTGTTGCAAGGTTGAATAGGTTTTGCGCGCATCGCTGATCTGCCCGGCGTTTAACTGGATCTGGAACTGGTATTCGAGCGCCGTAAGTTGAGCAGTGTGCAGGCGTTCTGCCTGCAACTCGTCGAAGTTTTTCTGGGCGGCTGCCAGGTCCTGAGTCGCGGTAATGAAGCCCGGTAGTTGCGGGGCATACTGTTTCCCCGTCGCAAGCAGGGCTGCGGCGGCATTGAAGCGGTTTTGTTTGGTCATCTGCTCAGCAAGAGAAACATAACCGGCAGCGATTTTCTCGCGTAACTGTTTGAACCAGCCTAGATCTTTTGGCTGCAGCAGAGCCGCCGTTTCCAAGGTTAGATTCATGAGTCGGTTGTCCCAATCGCTGTCATATGTGGGTTTGGCAATCAGGCTGCTGATGGTGGCTCGATGCTGCTGGATCTGTTGCGTGCGTGCCGGCATGTCAGCCGGGACGTAATGTGCATGGGTTTCGGATTGTGACAAGCTCGAACGTTGAGCCAGCAGATCGTCAAGACCGAGGAGAGGCGCGAAATCAAAGAGCATTTTTTCGGCCTGCACCCAATGTGCTTTGGAAATATTCACTGCCAGCTCAGATTGCAGCGCACTCTTGAGTAGAATGTTTAATCGCGTGAGAACTGGATCGCCGGGGTTGAGCCGGGTCAGTTCCAGCATATCGGTTCTGACAGTGTAAAAATCGGTAAGGGAATGCAATTTTGGTGTCGCGGTTTGTAGCGCTTTCTCAAGTTCAGCGATCCGCGAGCCGTCGCGCGCCAGTTTTAGGGAACGCTGTACCTGATCCTGAAGGTTCAGTAGTTCCGCATCGTCCGGTGCGTAATTCAATCCGGCCGCGAGAGCCTGGTTGGCGGTCACATAGTCTTTTGCTTCCACCTTTTTTTGTATCAATTGCGCGTATTGATTAGTAAGACGCTCATCGTGCAATAAACTACTGCTGGGGTCTGCGACCTTGAGTATCCTGACAACGTCAGTGATGTCTTTACCGTTTTCGGGCAGGATCTGGTCCGCTGCAAGAAGGTCATTGAATTCCGTAGTCAGCTCGGCAAGAAGATTAGCTCTGCGGCTTTCCAGGCTGGATTTTTCCTGCAACAGTTCGGCAGAATCTGGATAGTATTTCGAGGCCCGTGAGATTTCGTCGAACGCGGCTGGATAATTGTATTGCCCGTGAGTCTGATCCACGAAGCCTTCTGCCTGGGCTTCGAAATATTTGATGATCTTGTCTTTACCGTTCTCCAGGATGTAGCGCTGTGAATCAGTGTCATAAACGCTGATCAACTTGAGGACCGAAGGTATGTCAACATTACCGGATTGAATCTTTGCGACAATGTCATTGTTTCGTCGCGTATGGAAATAACCTTCCACTGGCTTGTAACCCAGCAAGATAAGGATGATCAAGATGGCGACGGTGATGGGACCATATTGCATGATCCGGTTCTTTCTGGGACGCAGCCCATCCCAGAATTGTTCCACCGTGGGTGTGCGGTCTTCCCGGCTAATTGCCAGAGCGTTCAGCAATGCGCGGTTCTGACGCTTGCTGAGCTTTGCAATCGGAGCTGGGCGTAAGCCCTTTTCCAGGACTTTGGGTGCAGATAACTTGTTGAACGGGTGTTTTCCCGTCAACAGTTCGTAGGAAACACAGGCCAAAGCATAAATATCGTCACGCGGATCAGGATCATCGCCGTCGAACATCTCGAGTGAGGCGTAGGCGGGCGTTAGTGCACCGAGTTCACTTGGATCAAATATGGTCGTGACACCGGTGGCGTCACGCCTTGTCTTGGAAGCGCGCGCAATGCCAAAATCGAGCAGTTTGACCGTACCTTCCGCGGTAATGAAGACATTGCCGGGCTTGAAATCTGAATGCACCAGGCTTTTCGAATGCGCGTAGGCGAGACCGTCGCAGAGCTGCTTGATGAATCGCATCGCTTCGAGAACCGGCAGTCCGCCTGCAGGTAGGCGCTTTATGAAGGAGGAGAGCTCTTCGCCTTCCATCAGTTCCATGGTGAGATAGATCGTGGTGCCATCACGATCAAAGTCAAATACCGTTGCGATGTTGGGATGCGCAAGCCGCTGTGCCTTGCTGGCTTCACGTTGCAAGGCCATGAACGCTTCCGGGTGCTGTCTGAAGTCACCTGAAAGCGTCTTTACAGCCATAAATGGATTTTTGTCCTTGGCTTCCACTTTGAGCAGGTCACGGGCGCGGTAAACCTTGCCCATACCTCCCTCGCCAAGCACGTTCACAAGTTCAAAGCGTTCCTTGAGCACACTGCCTGGGCCAACCTTGTCATGTTTGTGAGCTGTAGTTTTATTCGCGCCTGTGCGGCTGCCTGCGCCGGTGAATTCACTGGAGGTGACGGTGGAAGTAACTTCAGAGGAAAAAGGGTCGAATTCTCCCTGCTTTTGCGCTGCGCTATCAGACCTGCTGGTGACAGTCTTGTCTTCCTGGATTGTATCAGTCGTATTCAACATCACAGTCCGGTCCGTATCAGTTGAAGTGGCATCTGATGAGTCATCGGTTTGCGAGCCCGTGACCGTTGTCCGACTGGTGACCGGAGCCGTCAAGGTCTGATCCGTGTCTGTGCTGGTATGGGTGCTTTCAGAAGGTGATGCGGTGACTTGAGATGTATCTGTTGTATTCGGTTGAGTTTCCGTCCGGGTGGTGGTGACTGAGGTGATCGTGTGTGTTGGTTCGTAGTTCTCGGTGCCTGATTGCTTCGGATCGGATGCGGCGTCAATCTGTTTTCTCAAGGCCATGGCTACGGGTTGCGATAGACCTGCTTGTTGTGCGTGCTCGAGAGCAGCATAGAGTGCTGCCAGGTCACAAGATGGCTGTTTTAAATGCTCCTCAAGCCAGGTGCGCAGTGGGGCAAGAGAATTCTTGCCTTGCACTACATCGTCGAGCATGTTCTCGAAATCAGTCACTGGCTGTCTCCGGTAGCATAGTTGTAATATCTAACTGTCGAATTGCACAGCGATTATCGTTACATTGTCACGTGCACCGCGCTCCAATGTAAACATGATGAGTTTATCCACGGCCTGCACGTCATTGTCCAACGTCCTTACAATCTCCTCATCACTGAGTTCCTTGTAAAGTCCGTCACTGCACAATAAGTAAATATCCCCTGGTTGTATGGCGAACAGCTCGATATCCAAAAATAAACTCGGCATGGCACCAATCGCGCGCGTGATACGGTTTGCCTGTGGGTGTTCGGCGGCTTCTTCGCGGGTAATGAGTCCGCTTGCGATCAGGTCCTCGACCATGGCGTGATCCTGCATCATCTGTTCGATGCGTCTACCGCGTATCCTGTACAGGCGACTGTCGCCGGCCCATAGGCAAGCTGCATGACGGCCGCGTGCAACCAGCGCCACCACAGTGCTGCCGATCGTCCGTTCCTTTTGCCGCATCGCGAGTGTTAGCAGTTTGCGGTTGGCATCAAACAGACGTTCTTCTGCAGCATCCACCAGCATGCTGAGGTTGCCATTTGCAGGCAATTGTGCGAGACGCTCTACGACAATCTGGCTGGCCACATCTCCAGCAGCGTGCCCCCCCATGCCGTCGGCCACCCCCCAGACTCCAAGGTCCGGGCGATCAATGAATGCATCCTCGTTGCCTTTGCGCACTACGCCAATGTTGGTGATGCCGTGAGATTTCCAGTGCAGGGCAGTGTGGTTCTTATTCATGCTGCGATGCTGCTTTGGATTAAATACCTGGACAAGATATCTGGTGCATGAATAATGTGCCCAAATCTCGGACTGGTTACATAATCGTATGTCATCTCGACTACCTTACGGAGCAAGCGTGGTAATTCAATACAGAATTCAAAATATCCCCAATCCACCGAAATTCCCAAGGCATACTCTGAGCCTATCTTACATAATTGTTGCATCCTCGTGGTGACCACGCTATCTTAGCGCCGAACACGTAGATCCTGCGGCGTAGACCAGTGCAGGCCGGGTCAGGGGAAAGATTATCCAGTGCAGTATCAGCTGACGGCTTGTCATCTGGGGCGTAAGTTAGAAAAGGTCTCTGATGAAGGCCAATAGAATCGCTGCCTGTGAAATTCGGCCTTGGCTGGCCGGCGTAGCGTTTGGCGTTGTGTTGCCATTGGCGGTAATGGCAGCCCCACCGCCTTTACCTCCACCGCTTCCGGGAGGTGCACTACCCGGTGGCGCACAACCCATCGTGCCCCCACCTGTTTTACCTTTGCCCGAAACCAATCTGCAGATCAACATTCCGCCGGTCGCCGGGCGCCCGCTGCAGGTGGGCGAAGGCGCGCGTGTATTTGTGAGGAGATTTGTCATCACCGGCGTAATTGGTGATCGACGGGCGGGAATCCAATTCAATGAAATCCAGGCGGCGGTGGACAAGCGTTTCGCACAGATTCAAGCTCTGATGGACAAACAGCGCAAGACTCTTCAGAACCTTGAGGCGCAGGGTCCGGAAGGCTTCACCCCTGAAGAACGGAAGAAGATATTGAGATTCATGCAGGGTGCAGTCAAGACAGAGTCACCCGAGGAGCAGAAACACGCTTACCAGCAATTCATACAGCAATTGCAATCAGAACGCATGGAGCGTCTCCAGGGTCTGACCATCGGACAATTGCAGCAAGTCGCGGATGTGGTGACTGCGTATTATCACAATCGTGGATATTTCCTGGCGCGCGCGATTATTCCCGCACAGGAAGTCAACGACGGTGTGGTGCATATACGCGTGTTGGAGGGCCGCTTGGAAAAAGTCGTACCGACCGGCAACAAACTCTATTCTAATGCGGCCTTGTCCAGACCATTCCAACCACTGGTTGGAAATCTCGTCACCGTCAAACAAACAGAGAGCGCCTTGCTCACACTGGCGCAATACCCGGGCTTGAGTGCATTCGGGGTTTTCCGCCCCGGCGGCTATGTCGGCACCACCGATCTGGCTATCAATGTCCAGCAGGAGCGTGCTTACGATGTGAATGTGCGTGCTGATAATGAGGGCACGCAATTTACCGGGAAGAACCGTCTCATCGGCACCGTGGACTTGAACGACCCCACCGGTGATGCAGACCTTCTGAAGATCGTGGGCTTGAAGACTTTTGCTCCGGACAATTCGACATTCGGTGATATCCGATACGAGCATCTTTTTTTTGATCCTGCTAATACCATGGCGATCGATATCAGCAGAAATTCGTTTGATGTATCGGGTTCGGGTATAACCCCGGGAACAACCGGGGGTATATCCAAGATAGCCACGCTCTCATTCCAACATGCATTTGAACGTTCACGAGATCAAAATATCATTGGCACGGTGGATTTGAGCCGCAAACGCGCTGACACCCAATACCTTGGCCAGGATATCGCACGGGATGATATGGCCGTGCTCGGCTTCCAGCTCAACTATGATTCGATCAATTCATCCTTGGGAATTATCAATACTGGTTACATACGTCTGGATCGAGGAATCCCGGGTGTGCTGGGTGTTCCCAGTAATTCCGAAGTCGAGAACGGTCAGGTTTCACCGCCACCCAGCCGTTATGGTAGCGATGGGCAACCAGCGCTGCCTGAGTTTACGATCCTAACTGTCAATTACCAGCTCTTCAAAAGTTTACCTAACAACCAATCGCTACTATTAAGACTGAATGGACAGTATTCATCCGATATCCTCACATCACTTGAGCAGTTTGTGATCGGCGGCTCTGATAGTGTGCGTGCTGTTCCAACTTCACAGTTCCTGACGGACAAGGGGATTTTTGGCTCACTGGAATACAGTATACGGGCTCCAGGTTTTGCTGATAAAGCCGCATTCGGCGGATACACTTGGGGACAGGTATTGAGCTTCAAGATCTTTAGTGATGCAGCGGTGGGTATTTTGAACGATGCCGTAGATCCAAACACCAAACGCGTTTCTGTAGAAGGCAATGGTGTGGGGGTGGCGTTTACGTGGCCGGGAATATTTACTTCCAATCTGCAGTGGGCGCACTTAAACGGCGGCACACGACCCGGCACATCCATATATGATCCTACTGCGATCACGGATTCCACTCAGATCTGGGCTGATATTACTTTTACCTACAGTTTTTGAACCCTACACCCCCACAAATCACACCTGACGGTGACTGATGCCACCGTCTAAGGTGATCTGCTGGCCGAATATCGGAAATAGCCCTTTTGTTTTCAAGCAGTTGCGCCAACTGACAAAAATTGGCATTTCTTCGCTGAGGCCTTGCAGCCCGCCTGTCCCAAGCTGCTAAACTTTATTTAACGATATATGGGGTTCACGCTCGAAAGACTCATAAAGGGACCAAAATCCGGGATGCGCGTAGACGAGCAAATTGCCACGGGGAAATCAAGACCATCGAGCGGGTGCAGCATGAGCCGCAAGTTTGCGGGGCTGTTTTTGTGCCTTACAGTCTTCAGCACATCCGTTTTGGCCGGCCCTCAAGGGGGGCAAGTGGTCGCGGGTCAGGGTAACATTTCCGAGCCCAGCAACACCACCACACTCATCAATCAGCAATCCAATCGTTTGGTGATTAACTGGAATAGTTTCAATATCGCGCCCAATGAAACCGTACAATTCAATCAACCCTCGGTTTCAGCCGCAGCATTAAACCGGATTCTCAGCCAGAATCCGAGTCAGATCTTCGGCAACGTCATCGCCAATGGCCAGATTTACCTGATCAATGCCAACGGCATATTCTTTGGCAAGAGCGCAGTGGTGAATGTGGGAAGTTTATTTGCCTCCGGCCTCAATATCAGCAATGACGATTTCATGAGCGGCAATCTAAAGTTTGCCGCTCCCTCAGGCCAGGATGGCGGATACGTCATCAATCACGGTGTACTGCAAGCGGTCGATGGCGGTTCCATTAATCTCATCGGCAGCAGCGTCTTGAACGACGGCCTCATCATCGCAAACCTCGGCCAAGTGAACATGGTGGGTGCAACGGCTGCCACAGTGGATTTCAACGGTGACGGTCTCATGCAGTTCCAGGTCACCGGTGCGGTCATGCACAAGATGGTGAATGCAGAATCCGGAGCAGTAGTTACCAATGCTGGTGTGATTACAGCACATGGTGGAACGGTAGTGATGACTGCGGCAGTCGCTGAGCAGGTACTAATACAGGCGGTAAACAACAGCGGTCTTGTACAAGCGGGCTCAATCCAGAACAGGAATGGGCATATTTATCTCACAGGAATCGGCGAAAATGACAATGAACGATACGTAGCATACAGAAACGATCCAATAGCCAAGATTAATTCAACAAATTCTTCTAGCGGAGCTGGAGGGATTCAGAATCAAGCTGGCCATATTTTCCTTACCGGTATTGGTGGTGATGTGGAGAACAGCGGCGTACTCAATGCCGACAATGCAAATGGTAGCGGCGGCAACATAACACTGCAATCCACAAACAGTACGACAGTCGGCGGGGTGATGAGCGCTCAATCACTCACAGGCGGAACAGGCGGCCAGATCGAGATTCTTGGCAGTCAGGTCCAATTACTGGGCAATACGACAATCAACGCATCCGGTTATTTCGGTGGCGGCACAATTTTGGTGGGCGGTGATTTCCACGGTGGCGGTGTGCAGCACGCTCAGAATACGAATGTGGATGCGGGCGCTGTACTGAGTGCCGATGCAACCGATATGGGTAACGGTGGCGATGTCGTTATATGGTCCGATGGCACCACTCTTTTCCAGGGCCAGATTAATGCACGTGCCCTGGGGTACACCGGCAATGGTGGTAACGCGGAAGTGTCAGGTGCTGAGAATCTTGGCATCACTGGACATGCGGATCTGACTAGTCTTGGCGGCCATGATGGACTGCTGTTGCTTGACCCGGGTTCCGTAACTATACAGGCGGGTTCCAACACACCTCCTGGGCCAGTGATGAATCTCTTCAACGATGCGTGGATAAACGCACAGCTGGGGAGTTCCAGCTTGACGATAACGACCGCTAACTCAACTGATGGACTGACACAGGATCTCACCGTTCTCGCTGGCGCGGACATTACCTGGGCTACAGCCAATAAACTTACGTTCACCGGTGCAAATTCCGTGACCATTAGCGGAATGGTCAACAGTACAGGCAGCGGCGGTCTTATTCTCAATTCCAATGGCAACATCGCGATAAACAACACATTGACCGCGGGTTCGCTGACTGTCAGCACCACGGGCGGTAACATAAGTCAAACCGCAGCTCTTACTGTGACAGGCGTTTCCAGTTTCGCTACCAGTGGCATTGGCACGATTACGCTTAATAATGCCGGGAATGCTTTTACTGGCGCGGTCGCATTTACTTCAGGAACAGGCGCGGTCACGTTTGATAACAATCTGGCGACGACGCTGGGCCCTTCAACAATCGGCGGCACGCTGGCAGTGACGTCTAACGGCACCATCACCCAGATCGGTGCCTTGGCGGTCACCGGGACCTCGGATTTCAGTGCCGGAGCCAACGCCATCACCCTGATCACAGCCGGCAACAACTTCACCGGTGCGGTATCGTTGAGCAACAGCGGTGCCAACAATGTGACGCTAAGCAACGGTGCCAATCCGCTGACCCTGGGGACGGTGTCGGTGGGCAGCGGCACGCTGGCACTCACCGGTGTGGGCATCAATGAAGGTGGAGCCGGCATGATCACGCAGGCGGTGGGCGCGGGAGCCACGACCATCAATGCCGGTGCTGGGGTGATCGCGCTTGGCGATGCTAATACCTTCACAGGTGCCGTGACCCTGAGCAACAGCGGTGCGAATGCCGTCATCTTGAACAACGGCGCCAATCTGCTGACTCTAAGCGGTGCCTCGAGTGTTGGTAGCGGGACCCTAACGCTGACCAGCGTAGGGATTGTCGAGTTACCCGGAGCAACCATCACGCAGGCGGCGGGTGCCGGAGCGGTAAGCATCAATGCGGGTGCCGGTGTCATTACTATGTTTGGCATCAATAAATTTACCGGTACTGTGACATTGACCAACAGCGGTGCGAATGCGGCGCAATTAAGCAACGGCGCGAACGCGCTAACCCTCGGCAGCGGTACCAGCGTCGGCAGCGACCTGTCGCTGGACAGCGGTGCCCTCAGCTTCGGCACGACCACGGTGGGCGGCAACCTGCTTTCCACCTCCGTCGGCGCCATCACTCAGACCGGCGCTTTGACAGTCGCAGGTACCATGGATTTGGCAGTCGGTACCGCCAACAACATCACGCTGAACAATCTAGGCAACGCGTTCACCGGAGCGGTGAAGATTGCCAGCGGCAAAAATGTACAACTGACCAACAATATCGCGACAACCTTGGCAGCCAGCACCGTGAGTGGTGCGCTGACGGTGACCTCAAATGGCGCCATCACCCAAACCGGTGCCTTGACGGTAACGGGGGCAACGACGCTGGCAGCAGGTGCTGCCAATAACATCACCCTGAATAATGCGGCGAATGCGTTCACCGGGGCGGTAGGAATCGCCAGCGGCAATAACATAACCCTGATCAACAACAAGGCGACCGCCTTGGGCGCTTCAACAATCAGCGGCGCGCTGGCGGTGACATCCAACGGCGCCCTGACACAGACCGGTGTACTGACCGTGACCGGCGCCGCAAGTTTCCAACAGAACGCCGCGGCCGCTATCACACTCAATACCCAGGCCAACAACGTGAGCGGTGCGGTGATGTTCACAGGCGTTGGAATCACCAACCTGCTGTGGCGCAATACCAATGCGACACCCGGTGTACTGTCCCTGCCGGCTAGCATCACCGGCAACCTGACGCTGACCTATAACAATGCGCCCATCGTGCTGCCGGGCATTAGCGTCGGCGGAACGATGATAGTGACGGCGGGCGGCGCCATCACCCAGAGCGGCGCCTTGAGCGTGGTCGGCACCTCGACCCTCAACAGCAGTCCCGGCAACGGCGCCATCATCCTCAACAATGCTGGCAATCTGTTTACCGGCGCCGACTCGTTTACCTCAGGTACGGGTTCGGTGACGCTAGTGAACAACACCGCCACGGTGTTGGGCACCTCGACCATCGGCGGTACGCTGGCGGTGACGTCCAACGGCGCCCTCACCCAGACCGGTGCCCTGACGGTGACCGGGATCACTACTTCGTCAGCGGGTGCCGCCAACAACATTACTTTGAACAATGCAGCCAACGCGTTCACCGGGGCGGTAGGGATTACCAGCGGCAACAACGTGACCTTGATCAACAATAAGGCCACCGTCTTGGGTACTTCGACGGTCAGTGGCACGCTGGCGGTGACCTCCAACGGCGCCATCACTCAGACAGGTGCTTTGACAGTGACGGGTGCGACGACACTGGCGGCCGGTGCCGCCAACAACATCACCCTCAATAATGCTGCCAATGCGTTCACCGGGGCGGTGGGGATTACCACTGGAAACGCCGTATCCCTAACCAACAGCATCGCGACGGTGTTGGCGGCCAGCACTGTGAGTGGCGCCCTGGTGGTCACCTCGAATGATGCCATCACCCAGACGGGCGCTCTGAAGGTTACCGGGATCACAACACTGGCAGCTGGTGCCGCCAACAACATTACTTTGAACAATGCAGCCAACGCGTTCACCGGGGCGGTGAGCGTGACCAGCGGCAACAACGTCACCCTGGTCAACAACAAGGCGACAGCGCTGGGCGCCTCGACAATCGGCGGCACGCTGGCGGTGACGTCCAACGGCGCTATCACCCAGACCGGCGCCTTGACGGTAACGGGGGCAACGACGCTGGCGGCGGGTGCGGCCAACAATATCACCCTGAACAATGCGGTGAATACGTTCACCGGTGCGGTAGGGATTACCAGCGGCAACAACGTGACCTTGATCAACAACAAGGCGACCGCATTGGGCGCCTCGACAATCAGCGGCGCGCTGGCGGTGACCTCCAACGGCGCCATCACTCAGACAGGTGCTTTGACAGTGACGGGTGCGACGACACTGGCGGCCGGTGCCGCCAACAAC
>JBOIBD010000020.1:0-24322 GCA_050739415.1 Gammaproteobacteria bacterium
CCCTTTCCGTGAGGTTCTGCGTCAGTTGAAGGCCTATTTCGCCGGCAAACTCACGCGGTTTGATCTGCCGCTCAAACCTGAAGGTACCGAGTTCCAGCTCAGGGTCTGGCGTGCGCTGCGCATGATTCCGTATGGCAAAACTTGGTCCTACGGCGAACTGGCTCGGCGCATCAAAAAACCCAAAGCCTCGCGTGCCGTGGGCGCCGCGAACGGCCAGAATCCCATCCCTATCATCGTGCCCTGCCATCGAGTCATCGGTGCCGATGGCAGCCTCACCGGTTTCGGCGGTGGCTTGAAAATCAAACAGCAATTGCTGGAATTGGAGAGTGGTGAACGCTCACTGTTTTAATGCAGCGGTCCTGTTATATTTCCGATTGATTACAGATTTGTGGGAGCGGCGATATTCGCCGCGAACATCGCGGCCAGGATGGTCGCTCCCACAATCACTTTCTCAAGTTTGCTCGCATCAACTCTGCGATCTCACGTTTCAAGGGATCATCGGAATCGCCCAAGGCGCGCACCACACCTTCCTGGTCGGCGCGCGAGCGATTCTGGTTGAGCTTGAATTTGCCTTCCAGGCGTTCGATTACGATTTCAAACGCCACGATGTAATCCAGTTGTTCATCCACGTATTCATTTGCCTGGGCAGTGCTCCAGGGCGGGTTTACATAGGCTTCATGTACTGCTACTAATTGTTCTAGTATGGCACGCACCCGTACTTTGTCTTTGAGGATTACCGGCCGGCCGTGCGCGTGTACCACGGCGTAATTCCAGGTCGGTACTGTCACCGGACTCTCGTACCAGGATGGCGATATATAGGCATGCGCGCCGGTGAATACCACGAGTGCTTGGCGCTGGCCGTCGAACAGTTCCCAATGAGGATTGGCGCGCGCCATGTGTGCCAACAGTGTGCCGTGCTTTCCGCGGTCCGCATCCACCATGAACGGCAGATGAGTTGCTGCAATCTCATCATCGTGGGCTGTCAGTAGCAAAGCGAAGGGATAGTGCCGCATGAGTTCGTGCACACGCAGAATATCATCTTCTTTGAACGAGGCGGGTGTGTACATCACTGTGCTGCCTTGTTGATCGCGTGCATCGCGGGATGGTGGCGCAGCGCGGGTATCACTTCTTGCTCCAGCCAGGGATTGTATTTGAACCAGCCGGTATTGCGCGATGAGGCATGCGGCAGTGGCAAGTAGTCCGGCCAGTATTCACGCCAGGCGCGCACGGTTGCCGTGAGTGTTTCTTTGCGACGCTTGCCCAGATAATACGCTTGGGCGTACTGGCCGATGAGAATCTTGAGTTCGATATTCGGCAAGGCCGCGAGCAGGCGCTGGAGCCACAGCTCGGCACATTCCTTGCGCGGCGGCATGTCGCCGGACTTTCCCTTGCCCGGATAACAGAAGCCCATGGGGATGATGGCGAAGCAGCGCGGGTCGTAGAACCTGTCCTTGTCTACGCCCAGCCAGGTACGCAGCCGGTCGCCGCTGGCGTCATTCCAGGGAATGCCGGTCTCGTGTACTTTCCTGCCAGGCGCCTGGCCCACGATCAGCACGCGCGCATCCCGGTGGGCATTTAATACCGGCCGCGGCGCGGGGATATTGCCCTCGCAGGCGCGGCAGGCGCGCACTTCTTTCAGCAATCGTGCAAGGTTTTCAGCCATAGGGTTATCTTCAGTTTACCCTGTTGGATGAGAAGTGGAAAAACAGGGTGCCACTAAAAATCAGAGATTTTGGTTTCTGGCCAGGCAAAAATGACCGAGAAACCGGAGTGTATATGTCAATACATGAGGATTTCGAGGTCATTTTTAACACCGCCAGAAATAAAAAGATCAATTTTTAGAGGTACCCTAATCGGCATGCGCGGCGTATTTCTGGATCTGGACACAGTCAGTCATCGAGGCGACGTGGACCTCGCATTACTGCGGCAGGTGCTGACGGATTTGCACACCTTTGGCGCCACGCCGGCTGAACAGGTGCCGCAGCGCGTGGACGGCATGGAAGTGGTGATCTCCAACAAGGTAAAGCTCGGCACTGCACTGTTGTCCCGCTTCCCGCGCGTACGGCTCATCTGTGTGGCCGCCACCGGTACCAACAACGTGGATTTGGACGCCGCCCGTGGCCGCGGCATTGTGGTGTGCAATGTGCCGGCGTATTCAACGATGTCCGTGGTGCAGCAAGTGTTTGCTTTTATCCTGAGTCTCACTCAGCGCCTCAGGGAATACGAAACATTGTTGCAGCAGGGCGCTTGGCGCCGCGCGCCGCAGTTCACCTTGCTGGATTACCCTATCCGCGAATTGACTGGCAAGAAACTTGGTATCTTGGGCTACGGTGACATCGGCAAGGCGGCCGCAAAAGTAAGCGAAGCCCTTGGCATGCAGGTGCTGATCGGTGCACGCAACGTGGACGATCAGCGTTCCGGCCGTCTGCCACTGGCGGAATTACTGCCACAAGTGGATGTGCTCACTATCCACGTACCGCTGTTACCGGAAACACGGAACCTCATTGGCGCGAAAGAACTCACACTCATGAAGCACGATGCCTTGCTCATCAACTGCGCCCGAGGTGGCATCGTGGATGAGCAGTCTCTGGCAGACGCGCTGCGCGCCCATAAACTCGGCGGCGCAGGCATTGATGTGCTGTCAGAGGAACCGCCGGTGCACGGCAACCCTTTGCTCTCGCGCGGCATTCCCAATCTCATCGTCACCCCACACACTGCCTGGGCGAGTCGTGAAGCACGCCAGCGCGTCATCGTCGAGACAGCGGCGAATATTGCGGCTTTTGCGAAAGACGAGAAACGCAATCGCGTGACATGAGTATCTTGCCCCTCTCCCTCCGGGAGAAGGAACCTGAAGGGGGGTGAGGGCACGATCTTTCTCAATCCGAAGTTTCTCTGCTCTGATAATCCCGCTCACCCGACTCCGAGTTGTAGAACACTTCCACCAGCTTGCCGCTGGTTGGATCCACGAAGCGTTCACCGGTCTTCTGCCAATGGCCCTTGTTGCGGTTCACCGAACGGACATAGCGCCAGCGCTCGAACAGCAGAGCAATGATGAGGACGCTACCCTCGATGAACAGATACAACGCCGCGATGTAGATCTTCATCAGCACACAAATCAGCGCCGCGATCAGGCCCGCGACACCCAGAATCAGCAGCACGCGGCGCAGCATGTCAGCCCGTCTTTTCCAGCACCACGGCAGTACCGTAGGCCACGATCTCGCTCATGGTCTGGCCGATTTCCGAAGAATCGAAACGCATCATGACGATGCCGTTGGCGCCCATGGTCGTGGCGTTCTGCACCAGGCGATCCACTGCATGACGGCGGGCTTCCTCGAGCATTTGGGTGTATTCGGTAATCTCACCGCCCACCAGCGAGCGCAGCCCGGCCATGATGTTGCCGCCGAGACCACGGCTGCGCACCACCAGGCCGAATGCCTGGCCCTTGGTTTCCCTGACCCGGTAACCGGCTACGTTTTCAGATGTCACGACGATCATGTTTGTGCCTCCAGTAAATAATTATTTGTTTTGGAGTAATTAAGGATACGCCTGTGTGTTCCGATACTGAACAGGCGAGGTCTTGCGGATAGTTCAAGTTTCCCGCAATGTTTCGACCGGCGGCGCGTTGAGCACGTGCCGTGTAGCCAGCAAGCCGCTGAACCCGACGATCACCATACCGGCGATAATGCCAGCAACCCACACGCGCCAATCGGGGTGATAGGGCAGCGAGAACACGCGGCTTGCGAGCAGCCAAGCGACAACCGTGGCGGCCAGGGCGCCCAGTAAACCCGCGGCAAATCCGAGTGCCGCATATTCGACGGCGGTGGCAGAATGCAGCAGGCGGCGCGAGGCACCAAGTGCGCGCAGCACCGCAGCCTCAAAACGGCGTTCATCGCGTGTGGCCTGTATGGCGGCCAGCAGTACCACGACACCGGCACCGAGCGTGAACAAGAATACGTATTCCACCGCGAGCGTAGCCTGGTCCATAAGGTTTCGGATTTGTCCAAGGATGGCGTCCACATCAAAAAGCGTAAGGTTCGGCAGTTGCCGAACCAGGTCAGCGAGGATCGCGGTTTTCTGCGGCGGCAAATAAAAGCTGCTGATCCAGGTGGCGGGATAGCCGGATAATGCGCCGGGTGTGAGTTCCACGAAGAAATTTGGTTGAAAGGAATCCCAGTGTACTTTTCGTAGACTTGTGATGTGCACGCTGGTGGGAGTGCCCGCGATATCAAAGGTGAGCGTGTCCCCGACTTTGAGATTCAACTGCTTGGCAAAATCTTCTTCGATAGATGCTAGCGGCTGTTTTACCTCAGCCGTATTCCACCAGCGCCCTGCGGTAATCGTGTTTGCGGGCGGCAGAGCATTCGACCAGCTCAGGTTGGCTTCGCGGTTCAGCAGGTGCTGCGCGCGCGCTTCAGCGAAATGAATTTGGGTGACGGGCACGTCGTTGATGGCGGTCAGACGCGCGCGCACGACTGGGTACAGTTCTGGCGCGGGTATGTCGTGTAACTTGAAAAATCGGGTCACGGCGGTGCGCTGATCAGGTTGTATGTTGATGATGAAATTATTGGGAGTATTGGCCGGCAGCGTGGTGCGCCAGTTTGACAGCAGATCGCCGCGCACCAGCCCCAGCAGCAACAGCACCATGAGGCCGATGCTGAAGGCCACCATTAGGATGACGGCGTCGCGCTGGTGGCGATTCAAATTCGCAAGACCGTAGCGCCAGCCGGCGCCGGCGTTGTGACGCAAAGGCTTCAGCAGCATCAGCAGTAGCACTGCGCCAAGCGCAAGTATCGCCACGCTGATGGCGAGGCCCAGCAAAAGATACAGCGCGAGTTTAAGCTCGCCCACCTGCCACCAGGTGAGCAGCAGCGCGGTGAGGATGGCCGCGCCATACGTCACATAGCCGCGCGCCGGCGGCGGCAGAAGGTCGCGACGCAGGACACGCGCCGGTGGTGTGTCGCCGAGGCGCATGAGCGGTGGCCAGGCGAATCCGATCAACAACACCAAACCAATTCCGAAGGCAGATAACGCCGGAACCAGACCGGGCGCGGGTAATGCACCCGGCAGGAAATTCTTCAATGCTGCTACCAGCCCAAATTGGGCGAGGAATCCGATGACGACGCCGATGATGCCAGCGAGGATACCGAGCCACAGGAGTTCCAGCAGCAATATTGTTTGTACGCGTCGGCGCGTGAGGCCCAGACATTTGAGTACTGCAATGGTATCGGTATGGCGGGTGGCGTAGCGGCGTGCCGCAAGGATCACGGCCACGGCCGAGATGAGCACGCTCACCAGTGCCGCGAGCGCCAGGAAATGCAGTGCGCGGGTGATGGCGTCAGTCAATTCGCGGCGGCTGTCAGTGGCATCCTGCATGTTCACGCCCGGGGGCAAGTGGTTATGGAAGGCTTTCTCCAGATCGGCGATCACCGTCGGCGGTCCGGACATGAGGAGCTTGTAACGCACCCGTGAGTTGACGTTCACCAAGCCCGTAGCGGGGATGTCGGTGTCATTCAACAACACTTTTGGTGCCAGGGAGGCGAAGCCAAAACCACCGTCAGGCAGATAGGCGATGACCGCTGCGATGCGAGTCTGGAGTTTGCCAATCTGAACGGTATCGCCGACTTGCAATCCGAGGGTCGTGAGCACGCGCGGTTCCACCCAAATCGTGCCGGCAGCAGGAATACCATGCGTCACCTGGCTAGCGCCAAACGGTTGTTCGCTGATGCGCACCCTGCCACGCAGCGGATAGTTCACACTGACGGCATGGATGTCAGTGAGTACTGTCTTGTCTTCGTTGAACAGCACCGTGGGGAAATCCATGACTTTCGCGGTACTGGCGCCTGCCGCACGCGCGGTTTGTGCGAAGCGGGCGGAGAGCGGTTCGCCGGAAGACAGCACCAGATCCGCTGCCAGGCTTTCACCTGCTTGCTCCTGCACTGCCATGTGGGCGCGGTTGGTAAAAAAGCCTACGGCGCTCACGGCGGCGAGCGCCAGTACCAGCGCCAAAGTCATGATGCCCAGTTCACCGCTGCGCAGGCCACGACGGAATTGGAGCAAAGACAAACGCAGCAACATCATGGTGCGACCAGCCGCCCGGCGTGTAGGTTCAGGATGCGCTCGCAACGTGAAGCCAATTCTGTATCGTGGGTGACCAGCACCAGCGTGGCGTGGTGTTCCGTATTCAGTTTGAACAGCAGCTCGATGATGAGGTGGCCGGTGGCGGCGTCCAGATTGCCGGTAGGTTCGTCGGCGAACAGGATCGCCGGTTCGCCGGCATAAGCGCGCGCGATGGCCACGCGCTGCTGTTCGCCGCCGGAGAGTTTCGGCGGATAGTAATTGGCGCGATCAGCGAGGCCCACGGACGCGAGCACCGCGTGCGCTTTAGGTGATGCATCGCGATCGCCGCTGAGTTCCAGCGGCAGCATGACGTTCTCCAGCACCGTCAAGCCCGGTAGCAGATGAAACGATTGGAACACGAAGCCGACTTTATGGGCGCGCCGCAGTGCGCGGGAATCCTCGTCCAGGGCGCCGAGATCCTCTCCATCCAGCCACACGCGGCCGCTGCTGGATATATCCAGGCCCGCCATCAGACCCAGCAAGGTGGATTTCCCCGATCCAGACGGACCCACGATGGCCACCGACTCGCCGCGCCGGATCGTGAACGAGACATCTTCCAGGATGGTCAGCACGCCGTCGGGGCTGGTAACCTGTTTGCCGAGATGTTCAGCACGCAGCAATAAATTATCAGGAGAATCCTTGGGCATATTAAAACGCATCCTGTGTGTCGGGCTGGTTTGTGTTGCTACGTCGGTGTGGGCGAAACCGGCTTCACCACCCGTGATCCTGGTGATGGGTGACAGCCTGAGCGCGGCCTACGGTATCGAAACTTCACAGGGTTGGGTAGCGCTGCTGGCCGAGCGACTCAACGCACGTGGTTATGCTTACCGAGTGATCAACGCCAGTGTTAGCGGCGATACTTCAGCACAAGGTTTGACGCGGCTGCCAGTTGAACTCACGCGTCACAGACCGGCTATCGTAATCCTGGAATTGGGGGCTAACGATGGCCTGCGCGGTTTGCCGGTCGAAGTCATGCAGGAAAACCTGGCAAAAATGCTTGCGCTTTGCAAACAAGCCGGTGCCGAAGTCTTGCTGCTGGGTATCCTGCTGCCGCCGAATTATGGACCGGAGTACACACGGCAGTTTGCCGCCGTGTATCCGCGGCTGGCGAGAGAGTACCACGTGCCGCTGGCGCCATTCTTGCTGGAGGGTGTGGCCCAGCATCGCGAGTTATTGCAGGCGGATGGCATGCATCCCATCGCGACCGCGGAGCCACAGGTCTTGGAAAATGTCTGGACCAAACTGGTGAAGTTGCTGACGAAAACGACCTGATGCGATGGCGTCATTCTCGTGTGGCACTGATGTTTTGCCTGTGTTCCGTGTTTGATACGGCGTCGGCCCAGTCCAGAATCAGTTTCACCCGCGGGGTGATTAGCTTTAGCGCCTGCTCATAACTTAGCCAGCGGTACTCCATGTGTTCATGGATGCCGGTCACAGGGTTGGCAGCCAATGTCACCTGTGCTTCGCGGGTATGAGCCAGATAATAGCGCGCGACTTTGCCACGGTTGTAAGGTTCAGTCTCCAGGTAGATTTCCCCCCAACGGAACTCCAGGTCGTGGATGCCGGTTTCTTCCTGCACCTCTCTGAGCGCCGCTTGCAGCGGCGTTTCACCAGGCTCCACCGCACCCTTGGAGAAATCCCAATAGCTGTAGGCACGCAACAGCAGGTAACGAACCCCGGCTTGGGCATCTCGCAATACCACGACCCCGGCAGAAAGATGTGTACGAGCGGCTGACATATGCGAAGTATAAGGCACCGCCAGAACTGTTCACACGCTGTATAGGCGGATAACGGCTGGCAAATTTATGTCACTTAAAGTGTGTAAAGGGGTGCGCGTGCTTAGGATTACAACGACTAGAATAGACATATGAAATCACTGCTCGCCATCCGCCACGTACCCTTCGAGGATCTGGGTTGTTTCGAGGCATCGTTTAGCGATGCGGGCTACGTGATCCGCTACGTAGATGCGCCCACGGCGGATTTCTCACTCTTGGCCAAAGCCGCCTGGGATCTGCTGGTGGTATTGGGCGGCCCCATCAGCGTGAATGAACAGACAGATTATCCGTTTCTTACCCAGGAACTCCGTTTACTGGAAACACGCCTGAAGAATAAAACCTCCACACTCGGCATCTGCCTGGGGGCCCAGCTACTGGCGCACGCACTCGGCGCGCGGGTTCACAAAAGCCGGGCCGTAGAGATTGGCTGGAAATCCCTGACACTCACCGACGCCGGCCGCGACTCGTCGCTGCAGCATTTTCAGAAACCTGTGTTTCACTGGCATGGTGAATGTTTCGAGCTGCCGGCTGGCGCGAGGCCGCTCGCCTCCACGGACATTTGTCCGCATCAGGCTTTTTCCCTGGGCAACTCGCTGCTGGGTCTGCAGTTCCATCCGGAAGTGGGCGCTAGAGGTTTGGAGCAATGGTACGTGGGGCATACGAGCGAACTGCGCGCCAATGGCCTGTCACTTGCGGGCCTGCGCCAGGATGCGGCGCGTTTTGCGCCTGCGATGGCGCGCCAATCCGCCAGCTTTCTGCACGACTGGCTCGCTACGCTTTGATGACGATTTCCGGTTGGATTTCGATCTCGGTTTTCAGACTGTTGGCGATGAAGCAGTGTTCGTGGGCGGTATGTACGAATTGACGTACGCGCGTTTCGTCCGTCTGTCCTCGTATAACGATGCGCGGCCTGAGAATTATTCGGGTAATGCGCATCGGCTTGTCGCTCTCCGGCATGAAGCCTTCAGCGCTATCCCGATATTCCACCACGTCGAGTCGCGCCCGCGCGGCAATCGCCAGGAAGGACAACATTTGGCAGGATGTTGCCGCCATCACCAGCAGTTGTTCCGGATTGAGCAATCGCGCGTTGCCATGGAAGGCAGGATCGGACGACATCTCTAGAGACTGTTCTGCCGGTGGCGCCGTGATCCGGTGACTGCGATCATAGACTTCATAACCCGCGCCGGTGCTGTCTTTCCAGTTGCAGATCGCGTGATAGTAATGTACGGCATGTTTTTCAGCCATGGCGATGACTCCTTCCGGCGCCGACGAACGTGCGCACGATCGGAAAATATAAAGCGTAAGGCAGGCAGCGGAACAGCTTGAGTATCATTGCAAAGCGTTTGGGAAAAGCGATCTCGAATTTGTGTTTCAGAATGCCGCGATAAAGCGCCTCGGCGGCCTGATCCACGCTCATGAGGAACGGCATGGGGAAACGGTTGCCTTCGGTCATGGGCGTGGCCACGAAACCCGGATTGCACACCGAAATCTCGATGCCTTCGCGTTCCAGATCGAAATGCAGGGATTCCGCCAGATTGATGAGCGCCGCCTTGGTGGGAGCGTAGGCGGCCGCGCGCGGCACGCCGCGATAGCCGGCGACGCTCGCTACGATCACGATATGCCCAGCTTGGCGCTGCCGGAAGGATGCCAGTACCGCGTCGATGCCGTTGACCACGCCCAGATAATTGACCTGCATGTGGGTGGCGAAGGTCTCGGCGCGCAGATTATCGAGTTTCACGAACTGGCCCATGCCCGCATTTAGCACCACCAGATCGATAGTACCGAGATCCACTTCGACACGCGCCGCTGTTTGGCGCATGGCGGCAAGGTCGCTCACGTCCAGTGGGTAAGTGTAAACGTTCTCGCCTGCAAGGCGCACCGTTTCCTGCAACGCTTCCGGCCGGCGCCCGGACACTGCCACCTTCCAACCCTCACGCACCAGCCTTACAGCTAGCGCCTGGCCGATGCCGGAGCCGCCGCCGGTGATCCAAGCTATTTTTGCCGTAACCTTCTGCATTCTGCCGTTCTCATGAGGGTGGGGCGGCTGCGATTCTACCTTGAAGCGGGAATTAACCTGCTTGCCGCCCCTTGTCCGCTGCTATACCGTGTCAGCCCAAGGATTGTGTTCCTAAATTCCGCGAGGTTTACATGGAAAAGATCTGGCTCAAGGAATATCCCAAGGACGTACCGGCCGAGATCAACCCGGACCAGTACGCTTCACTCAAGGCAATGTTTGAGGACAGTTGCCGTCAATACGCGGCTCTGCCGGCCTATTCCAACCTGGGCACCACCCTGAGTTACGCGGACCTGGATCGGTTGAGTGGCCAGTTCGGCGCGTATTTGCAGAAAGTGGCGGGTCTCAATAAAGGCGACCGGGTCGCCATCATGATGCCGAATCTCTTGCAGTATCCCGTGGCGCTGTTCGGTATTTTGCGCACCGGCATGGTGGCAGTGAACGTCAATCCCCTGTACACCGCCCGCGAGCTGGAGCACCAGCTCAAGGATTCCGGCGCCCGCACTATCGTGATCCTGGAGAATTTCGCCAACACTCTGCAGGAAGCGCTGCCACTTACGGATGTGAAGCACGTGGTGGTCACCGCCATCGGTGATCTGGTGCCGTTCCCGAAACGCGCGCTGGTGAATTTCGTGGTGCGCAAAGTGAAGAAGATGGTGCCCGCCTGGCACATCGAGGGCGCTGTGCCGTTCCGCACCGCATTGTCACGAGGCGCACAACATTCCCTCGATGACGTCGCCGTCACCGGCGAAGATATTGCGTTTTTGCAATACACCGGCGGCACCACCGGTGTGGCCAAGGGCGCGGAACTCACTCACCGCAATATGGTGGCCAATGTGCTGCAAGCTTCGGCGTGGCTGGGGCCGCATCTGACCAAGGGCAGCGAAGTGGTCATCACCGCTTTGCCGCTCTATCACATCTTTTCACTCACGGCGAATTGCCTGGTTTTCATGGATATCGGCGGTCATAACATCCTGATCACCAATCCGCGCGACATGCCGGGATTCGTGAAGGAACTTTCCAAGTGGAAATTCACTGCGATTACCGGCGTGAATACGCTGTTCAACGGGCTGCTGCACACCGAGGGCTTCGACAAGCTGGATTTTTCCGGTGTCAAGATTGCCCTGGGCGGCGGTATGGCGGTGCAGCGCGCAGTCGCCGCGAAATGGAAACAGACTACCAGGAGCACACTGGTTGAGGCTTACGGCCTGACCGAGACCTCCCCGGCCGCGTGCATCAATCCGCTGGATCTCAAGGACTACAACGGCAGCATCGGCCTGCCGATTCCCTCGACCAACCTGTCGATCCGTGACGACGACGGCAACGAGCTCAAAGTCGGTGAGGTCGGCGAACTGTGCTTCAAGGGTCCGCAAGTGATGCGCGGCTATTGGAACCGACCTGACGAAACCGTCCAGGTGCTGTCAGCCGATGGCTGGCTGCGCACCGGCGACATGGGCCGCGTAGATGCGCGCGGTTACGTGTACATCGTGGATCGCAAGAAGGACATGATCCTGGTATCCGGATTCAATGTGTATCCCAACGAGGTCGAAGACGTGATGATGATGCACCCCGGGGTGCGCGAAGTGGCCGCGGTTGGCGTGGAGGACGAACATTCCGGTGAAGTGGTGAAACTGTTTGTGGTGAAGAAGGATCCCTCACTGACAGTTGAAGCCCTGAAAGAGTATGCCCACAAAGAGCTCACCGGCTACAAGCGTCCGAAATACATCGAATTCCGCGAGGAATTGCCCAAGTCCAACGTCGGCAAAATTCTGCGCCGTGAGCTGCGGGATGCGGAACGTAAGAAACAACATTGAGGGCTCTTTGTATGCTGGCTACGGATAAGCGAATTAAATGCCAACGTAATCACCTGCCGAATCACTGGATTGCAGTTCTTTTTACCTTAAGTAACCTGCGCTTGCTGCTCCCTGGGTCTCATCTACCGGGCCTTCCAAAGGCGGCATGTCCGAACTGGAAATTTTCAAATTTTATGCTATACCCTTAAACGTGCCGCCTGTTTCAGGCACCCCAGCCTTTTTACTTCAATCGCATGGAAGCCCCTGTGATGTCAGGCACCCGGCATTTCTTGCGGTGCTGCGGACTCTCGGTCCGCAGAGTGTAAGGGTTTCGGTGATATTTCTGAGTGTGAAATTTCTCAGAAATATCAGGGAGATAGTGCCATGATTCGTAAACTGATCACACTTGTTCTCGGTTCTCGGTTCTCGGTTCTCGGTTCTCGTCCTTAGTTCTGGCTCTGTTTATCCTGAGCACAGGGAGCGCATTTGCTCAAACACAAACTGATTTGGTAAGGCTTGCGGGTAACGTCCCGGCAGCGTTAGTGTCCGCAAAGTACGCGGGTCATCATGACCCATCGTCCATGCTCAAGGTGACCGTTGCACTCAAGCTCCGCAATACTGAGCAGCTTGATGAGTTCCTTCGGGCTGTTACCGACCCGACCAGTCCAGAATATCATCAGTTCCTTACACCCCAGCAATTTACGGCCATGTATGGTCCGACGCAGGATCAGGTAAACGCAGTCGTTAATTACCTCGAGAGTCAAGAGATACACGTTACCGATGTGACGCCGGATGACCTTGCTATACATATCCAAGCAAAGAGTGGACTTTTGGAACGGGTGTTGGGTATTCAGATTAATGACTACTCCGTTCATGGAGCAGGTGGTTATGCTTCTCAAAATAATCCTGAATTCCCAAGTGATATCGTAAGCAGCATTCAAACCGTATTTGGACTGAGCAACATAGAACACGCACGCTCAATGCTTGTGAAAACACCGAATTCACAAGATTTGCAAGATTCTATAATCCAAACCTCTGTACCTTTATCCACAACTCCAGGTGGATATTCACCCGGACAGGTTGCCACAGCCTACAATTGGCCTTCTATTACCGATAAAACGAATGGAAGTGGAGTTACTATCGCCATCGCCACCGCCGATAGTGCGGGTCTATCAAATGGTGATTTTAATGAATTTTGGAGCTACTACGGCCTTCCATCTCACACGGTAACGGTGATCCCTGTTGATGGCAATACTACTTTATCGGATGGAGATATCGAAACAACAATTGACACGGAGCGCAGCGGAGCAATGGCACCCGGTGCGGCCATTCTTGTCTATGATGAAAATGGGGAAACACCCGCGAATTTCTATGATGTATATCATCGAATCGTTACTGACAACAACGCTCAAGTCGTGACAACGAGCTGGGGTTTTGCAGAACAATGTACGCCACAAACGGAGCCAATCTGCATTTCGAATTCTCAAATGGCTGCTGACGACACTATTTTCGAGGAAGCGGTTGCACTGGGTATGGCGGTTTTCGCTGCGGATGGAGATTACGGATCCTCTGATTGCTACTTTCCACCTTGCAACAGTGCGGTAGACATTGCCCTCTATCCTTCTTCTGATCCATACGTCGTAGCGGCAGGCGGGACTACCCTCACGCTTAATGGCAACAATACAATCGCGAGCGAGATAGCATGGTCAGATACTGGCGGAGCGGAAAGTGATTACTTTGTTGAGCCATCTTGGCAGACCGGCATAGGCGTACCTCAGAATAGCTGGCGCAATACGTCTGACATGAGCATGGATGCCGATCCGAACACCGGGTACTCGGTGTACTACGGCGGCCGCTGGATAGTGCCCTATGGGGGTACCAGTTTCGTAGCGCCGGAACTGGCTGGACTGTTTGCCATCCAGGTGTCTTTGTCGGGTTCCACTCGACTCGGTCCGGCGAACTCGGCTATCTATGCCGATGCCAACAGCAGCTATCACACAAGTGATTTCCACGACATCACTTCGGGAAGCAATGGCGCCTTCAGCGCTGGAGTGGGTTGGGATCACCCTACCGGCTGGGGTTCGCCCAATGCGGTAGAACTGCTGACACATATTGGGTCCGGTACTGACTTATCGGTACCCGTAAATTTCAGCAGGGAATATGCCGGTTGCTACGGAGGTGACAAGTACATTATTTCTTGGTCAGCGGGACCAGTTGGTAAGCCGACGGATTATGACTTGGAGTACGGCTACGACGACACCGACTTCACCAGCATCTATTTCGGTACAAAAAAGTCCTATACCGTTACATTAACACCCAGTATCTATGTGGGCATCAGGATCAGAGCAACAAATGGGGTGATATGGAGCAATTACTCTTCAATAGCGTTTGTTACCAGCCCATGCCTTCCACCGCCAAGCCCATCCGGAAATTAATGATGAATAATGTGTCATGGCTTGCCGGGTTTGCAGGCATATCGTGCCTGCTGGCGGTATCCACTCTTGCTCCTAGAGGGGGGATGGCGCAGTTGCTCCCGCACCCAAATGTCACTTCTCCAAGTTTTCTAGTCAAGCTTCTTCAGGATTCTAAGTATCTTGTGCTATCCGACCGAATGGGCATTACAGACAATCGGCCAAAATTCAGGGAAGTTAGGACAGCTGGCAGCTATCCTTCCGATGTGGGCGAGGCTATTGCAACCGTTACACACCTAAGCGACCCTTATAATCAAGGCGGTGACCAGTTTGGTTTCAGCGTTGCGCTCTCAGCCGATGGTTCAACCGCTTTAATTGGAGCTTGGGTTACGCCCAACCTGAATAATGGCACGGTTGGCAAAGTGTATGTGTTTGACCGGGTAAATGGCGTATGGTCCGCCACTCCCTCGGTGACTTTCGAGAACCCGCTTTCGATTCCGGGGATGCAATTCGGGGATGTGGTTATGCTATCGGCTGATGGCTCGACCGCCCTTATTTCAGATGGCTATTCTCCGCTAAGTTCTCAGACAAATAATTCAAGGGTATATATATACACACGGAAAAATGGTGTTTGGGCCCTTGTGCCAACCGCGGCATTGATGGATCCCGACGCCAGTGATGCGGATTGTTTCGGTTGCAGCGGTATCGCATTATCCGCTGATGGCAGCGTGGCACTTATTGGTGCTCAAAATGTCGCAGTAAACGGCAGTATCATTGCTGGGAAAGCATATCTCTTCGCCTCCAACAACGGCACGTGGCCTACAACGCCGGTGGCAACCTTTACGGACCCTGGTGCTGTGCAATACGACAGTTTTGGTTATAGCGTAGCACTTTCCGCAGATGGTGGAACCGCGCTTGTCGGGGCATCACAACTATTTGGGTATGCGAGGGCGTTCGTATACGAAGAAGAAAATGGTAATTGGTCTTTGGCACCCATCGTTACTTTCAATAATCTTGGCGCCGCGAATGGGAACGGGCTCGGCCTTAGCGTTGCGCTGTCGGCTGACGGAACTGAGGCTGTTGTTGGCACCAGAGCAGTTAACAATGATGCTGGAGACGCATATATTTTTACTGCCATAAACAATATCTGGTCCTCTACACCCATGACAATTTTCGACGACCCGGATGCAAACGCGGGAGATAACTTTGGTTCTAGTGTGTCACTATCCGGCGATGGATCCACAGCATTGATCGGCGCTCCGAATGCGACGACGGGTGGTGGTGGCGCAGTTTATGTATTTACTATGACGAATGACTTGTGGGCCATAAAGCCCGTTACGACGATAATTGATCCGGGATCATCTTCCTATGATGCTTTCGGCTACAGCGTATCGTTGTCCGCAGATGGAAGCGTTGCATTGGTAGGTTCTCCTCAACCCACGGGAGCTGCTCTGCCTCCGCCCAACCCACCCCCTCCTAACAACGGCCCAGGTCAAGCCTATATCTATGAGGCATCAAACAGTTGGGGTAATCCCAATCCGCCTCCCACCGGAGGTTCTGGTAGCTCCAGTGGAGGGGGGGCATTCAGCTGGTTGAGTGTGTCTATGCTTTTAGGGATGTTGATAAGCCGCAGGTATTCCATCAAGGCGCGGAAGAGCTGAGCAGACGCAAACAGACTTATTACTGTCATTTGTTGGGTTTCGGCTAACGCCTCAACCCAACCTACATTTTCTGATTTGCGACCTTGAACGAAGCCCATGACCATACTCGTGCTTACGATCTATTTGACTGGCAGTGTTGAGAAGACCGGGATAGCAAGTCGGCTTGTGTAGCGTGAAACATCAAAGCAGTCGCGAGCGCTTGAAGACGGTCTTGAAACCCCGTGGATGACGCCGAGCACTGGAGCGAGCAAGGAATAGCCCGAAGGGGCGCGGACAGGAAGTCCGCGCTCCCGCCGTCAGGCCAGGGATGGCCTGACGGCGGGACTCCGCAGCGAGGGAAGCGCGCAGGGGACCGCCGAAGGCAGCGGAATCATCGGGGCGATTTCCTTTGGGTACTTTCCTTGTTCGCACAAGAAAAGTACCACGCTAGCCGGTGCGGGAACCGGCTATAAAATGTGGCCGACTGCTCCCGACATCCATGCCTCCCGTAGCATTCGTATATCTATGTAGCAACACCCCACAAAATTCTTCGACTTCGGCGCTGCGCGCCTACGCTCAGAATGAACGGATATATTCTTACCTTCACCCGGCGCTTCGCGCCACCCTCTTCCAGAGGAAGATGAGTTTTCAGAACGCGGCGCAGCTGTACAAAACTTACCCCTCACCCCACCCCACTTTTGGGGCGAGGGAGCAAAGTTGCGGCTGCGGGGCGGCTGCGTCAGTTATTTCGGTGATATGCCGGGCTCAATTCATGCACCGCCGTGATCATCGCGGCGGCATGCTCAGGTTTTACGCCCGGCGTGATGCCATGGCCAAGATTGAATACATGGCCATTGCCTTTGCCATAGCTCTCCAGCACATTTTTGACTTCGGCGTGAATACGTTTCGGGTCAGCGTACAGTGCGGCGGGATCGAGATTGCCCTGTAATGCGACTTTGTCGCCGATGCGACGGCGAGCGTCACCCAGGTCCTGTGTCCAGTCCACACCCAGTGCGTCGGCACCGCTGACCGCCATGGCTTCGAGCCACGCACCACCGCCCTTTGTGAACAGAATTACTGGTACGGCACGACCTTCGTGTTTGCGCGTTAGACCTTGCACGATGGCGGTCATGTAGTGCAAGGAGAATTCCTGGTATGCGCTGCCAGTGAGTATTCCGCCCCAAGTATCGAACAGCATCACAGTCTGGGCGCCAGCGTCAATTTGGGCATTGAGATATACAGTGACGCTGCGTGCCAATACATCCAGCAATTTGTGCAGCGTATCAGGTTCGGCGTAGAGCATCCCCTTGATGTGCGCGAATTCCTTACTGGCGCCACCTTCCACCATGTAACTTGCGAGCGTCCAAGGACTACCAGCGAAACCGATGAGCGGTACGCGGCCGTCCAGTTCGTGACGAATGAGGCGCACTGCATCCATGACATAGCGCAAGTCGGCCTCTGGATCAGGTGCACCCAGTTTTTCCACCGCTGTACGATCACGCACCGGCCGTTCGAAGCTCGGGCCTTCGCCTTCCACGAAGTGCAGGCCCAAACCCATGGCGGCAGGGATGGTGAGGATGTCTGAAAAAAGAATGGCCGCATCCAGCGGGAAACGCATCAGCGGTTGTAGTGTGACTTCGCAAGCTAGTTGCGGCGTGCTCATGAGCGTGATGAAGCTGCCGGCGCGGGCGCGGATTTCACGGTATTCCGGCAGATAGCGGCCAGCCTGGCGCATGATCCACACGGGCGTGCGCTCGGTTTTTTCGCGCAGCAGTGCGCGCAGTAGCAGGTCATTCTTGAGAACGGGTTGTGACATTTTGCCCTCCTCTCTCCTCTCTCCCGTAGGGAGAGAGGATGGGAATTGCATGTTAACTGTGAAAGATTGACGCGATGCTGCGCTGGATTCCTTCCGCCGCTGAACGTGGGTCCGGTGCTTTGCGAATGGGTCGACCCACCACGATGTAATCGGCGCCGTTGTGGAAGGCCTGCTCCACAGTGACAGCACGCTTCTGATCATCGTCCGGACGGTTGTCCACGGGACGTATTCCGGGCGTTACTATCAGCAGACGATGGTCAATGAAGGCGCGCAGACGAGCGGCTTCCATGCCCGAGGACACCACGCCGTCGCACCCGGCTTCGAGTGCGCGGCGCGCACGCGACAGCACCAGTTGCTCAACGTCGCAATGAAAACCCAGGTCATCCAGGTCGCCGCGATCGAGGCTGGTGAGCACCGTGACCGCGAGCACCTTGATATCGCCCTTCACTTCGGCGGCGGCTTGCATGATGGATTGGTTGCCGTGCACGGTGCAGAACGTGGCACCACGGTGGGATAACTGTCGCACCGCGGCCTGTACGGTAGCGGGGATGTCGAAGAACTTGAGGTCCACAAAGATTTTTTTGTGCTGTGTCACCAGCCAATCCAGCAGTTCGAAATAACCGCCGGCCATGAACAGTTCCAGACCGATTTTGTAGAACTGCACTGCGTCACCCAGTTGTGCCACCAGTTGACGGGCGCTGTCGGCGTCGGGCACATCCAAGGCGAAGATCAGGCGCTCATGGCTGGGGATGGCGTTGCTGGTGAGCATGCTGGCTCAGGTTATCGTGATGAAGAATTTTGCGATTCTATCACGGGGTTTCCAACACTTCGGAGGCAGTCCCCAGTTCACCCGTGAGGCGCTGGTATTCGCGCAAGGCGTAGCGGTCGGTCATGCCGGCGATGTAATCCGCTGTCGCGCGTGCCCGGTCTTGGGCTGATGCTGCACGGGCAGCCGCTGCGAAGCTGCCCGGCATCTGCTCAGGATCGTTGAAGTAAACAGCGAATAATTCACGCACGATGCGCGCAGCTTTTGCGGCCGCACGCCGGATCTGTGGGTGATGGTAAAACTCGGTGCGCAGGAATTTTGCCAAGGCCTGATTTTGTGAACCAATTGTTTCGCTGAATGAAATCAGCGGCGCGGAAAGTGCGCGTACCGCTTCGATGTTGTTTGGTGTCGCTTTGACGATGTTGACCTGGCTGTGCTCGATGAGATCGGTGATGAGTTGACTGATCATGTGGCGAACCGTCTCGTGGATCAGGCGGCGGGTCGGCAGGCCTGGGTAACGCTGGTCCATTGCGGTGTAATGTCTGCGGAACAGTTCGATTTCCATGAGTTGTGTCACGCTGATGAGCCCGGCGCGCAAGCCGTCATCCACGTCGTGGTTGTTGTAAGCAATCTCGTCGGCGATGTTGGTGATCTGCGCTTCGAGACCGGGCTGGCGTCGATCAATGAAGCGCTGCCCAAGTTCGCCGAGTTGACGGGCGTTGTTCAGGGAACAGTGTTTGAGGATACCTTCGCGGGTCTCAAAGGTGAGATTCAAACCGGGGAAATCAGCATATTTTTCCTCCAGCCGATCCACCACTCGCAGGGACTGGAGGTTGTGCTCAAAGCCGCCGTAGTCGCGCATGACTTCATTCAGGGCGTCCTGCCCGGCGTGACCGAAGGGCGTGTGGCCGAGATCGTGGGCCAGAGCGATGGCTTCCGTCAGGGGTTCGTTGAGATTGAGTGCCACCGCCACACTGCGCGCGACTTGTGCCACCTCCAAAGAATGGGTCAGGCGGGTGCGGTATAAATCGCCTTCGTCGTACACGAACACCTGGGTCTTGTACATGAGACGACGGAAAGCGGTCGCATGAATGATGCGGTCGCGGTCACGCTGGTATTCGCTGCGATACGCCGGCGGCGGTTCGGGAAAACGCCGGCCCCGGGAGCTGGCGTCGTGGGCGGCATAAAGCGCAAGTGTATCCGGGTAACTCACCTTAGATGGGTTTTCCGGCTAGCGTGTCGCCGAGCAACTGTGGATCAAAATCGTCACTGACCACCGCCTGGCCGATACCCCTTGGCAACACCAGCCGTAGCCGATCTTTGCGCACTTTCTTGTCGTACCGCATCGGTGTGAGCAGCTGCATTGGCGTCAGTGCAGCGGGCGGCTTATTTGGCAGCCCAGCGCGTCCCAGCAGCCGGCAGATGCGACGATACTCGGCGGGCTTGAGCCAATCCATGCGCACCGCCATGTTGGCTGCTAAAGCGATACCAGCGGCCACGGCTTCGCCATGCAGCCATTCACCATAACCCAGAGCGTTCTCGATGGCGTGGCCGAAGGTATGGCCCAGATTTAGCAGTGCACGTCGGCCCTGTTCATGCTCGTCTTCGGACACGATCTCTGCTTTGATTTCACACGCACGCAGGATGGCATGCTGGCAGGCTTCAGTATCGAGATCCAGCAGCGCCTGTATGTGCGCTTCCAACCACAAGAAGAAGTCCATATCACTAATGAGAGCGCATTTGATGACTTCCGCCAGCCCCGCGCTCAGTTCACGCGCAGGCAGTGTCTTGAGCGTGTCAGTGTCGGCGATTACAGCGATGGGCTGGTGGAAAGCGCCAATCATGTTCTTGCCGTAATGATGGTTGATGCCGGTTTTACCGCCCACCGAAGAATCCACCTGTGCCAACAGTGTTGTCGGCACTTGAATGTAGCGGATGCCGCGCTGATAACAGGCGGCTGCGAAGCCGGTTAGATCACCCACCACGCCGCCGCCCAGGGCAACGAGTACTGCATCGCGGCTCAGGTGGTGCTTGAACAGATGTCGAAAGATGATATCCAGCGAGCGCCAGTTCTTGTGCACCTCGCCATGCGGCAGGATCAGGTGCAAGGGGGCATACGCCGCAAGGGTACGGCCGAGTTTCTTCAGATATAAAGGCGCCACATGATCATCCGTAACGATGCACAATGCGCCTTTACGTAATGGTCCGGGAAACAATTCGGCATGTCCCAGCAGTCCCCGCCGGATGTGGATGGGATAACTGCGGGCTCCGAGTTGAACGGTCACCGTGGCCATATCACCGCTTTTCCCTGCTCAGCAGACGTTCCGCATAATCGCACCAGCATTATTTAGCTCACGCTGTATCTGCTGCGCGAGTAGCTTTACCCGCCCTTGATCGGTAATGACGGTGAGCTGCGCGATACTTTCGTAAAGCGGTTCGCGGGCTGTGAATAATACCTGTAGCCGCTCTTCCCGGTTTGATTCGGTGAGCAGCGGACGGCGCAGACTATGCCCGGTGCGGTTCGCCTGGGCGTTCACCGAGGCCTTGAGGTAAAGAACAAAACCACGGTTTTGCAGGCAGCTACAATTCACGGGGTCCAATACAGCGCCACCGCCGCTGGCCAACACAATGTTGTCGTGTTGCGTGAGCTCTTCGATGACCTGTCGTTCGCGGCGGCGGAAACCCGCTTCGCCTTCTTTGTCGAATATCAGTGCGATGTCGGCGCCGGTGCGGCGCTCGATTTCCTGGTCGGTGTCCAAAAACTCGCGAGCAAGTAGGCGCGCAAGTTCACGTCCGATAGCGGTTTTGCCTGCCCCCATTGGGCCGATGAGGAATAGCCGGTTTATGTGGGCGTTGCAGGGATCATGGTTCATCTAGCAACGCACTATCACCTAAGGCAGGGTGATCCAGTCTCTATAAATTATTAAACGATTTGACATGGCCTGCGTGATGACATAAATGCCTGATTGAATTAGATGTGTTATGCCCACGTCAACAAATAAATTTTGCCTAGTCGGTGTAATACATCAATATCAGTCATTCCCATCCTGACTACAGGTGAGGTCATGGGTATGCGTGGTTATTCACCAATCATCGCGTTTTGGGTCATGAGCTTGGGCGTGATGAATATCAGCAACTCATCCTTGTTGTTGGTAGTCGCGGTATTGCGGAACAACCAGCCGATGAGCGGAATGGAGCCCAATATCGGCACGCTATTGACGGTGGTGTTCTTGGTAGTCTCGTAAATTCCACCCAATACCACGGTATCACCGTCATTCACCAGCACATTGGTCTTTACGTTGCGCGTATTGATGCTGGGCACGCTGCCACCGTTGCTGGTTGGCACGAACTGACCCACGGTGTCATCATGCACATCCAGGTTCATGAATATGCGCTTGTCGGGTGTAATCTGCGGGGTCACGTCCAGGCTCAAAACCGCATTCTTGAATGACACGGTGGTGGCGCCGCTGGAAGCCGACTCGGTATAGGGGATCTCCACGCCCTGAATGATGGAAGCTTCCTGACCATTGGCGGTAATCACCCTCGGGCTCGATACCACCTCACCTTTACCGGCAGCTGCCATGGCGGAGAGTTCCAGGCCCACGAGATAGTTCTGACGTAGCACCGAGAGCGCAATCTGGCCGACCGGGTTGGCCGTGGGCACGTTTACGTTGAGCTGGTCATTCAGCGAGGGCAGGCTTAATAACGGCGTACCCGTGACCGGCACACCGGGGGCTACGGGATTGAATGCAGTCACTTGAGTACTGGTACCATTCAGGTCACCGCCCACGGTCATCAGGCCGCCGCTGGTCTGGCGGATGCCGTTGACACCGAACTGCACGCCCAGTTGGTCATTGTAATCATTTTGTGCGACGACAATACGGGATTCGATCAGCACCTGTTGGACTGCGATATCCAGCCTGGCCACCAACTGGCGTATATCGGCGATGTTATCGGCAGTATCCTGCACCAGCAAGGTATTGGTACGTTTATCCACGCTTATGCTGCCACGCGATGACAACAGTGACGCCTTGCCCTGACCCTTGATGAGATCGGCGATATCGCTGGCCTTGGCGTAGTTCACCTGGATAAAAGCGGATTGCAGCGGCGCACTCTGCACCAGGCTTTGCTGGGCCGCAAATTCGGCTTGTTCCTGCGCAGCGATGTCCTGAGCAGTACCGACGATTAAAGTGTTGCCATATGTGCGCGATGCCAGCCCCTTGGTCTTCATGATGATGTCGAGCGCCTGATCCCAGGGCACATCCTGTAAGCGCAAGGTTATGTTGCCATGAACGCTGTCGGACACCACAATGTTCTTGCCGCCGGCATCTGCAAGGATCTGTAACACCGCACGGATATCGATATTCTGGAAATTCAGGCTGATTTTCTGTCCCGTGTACTGTTTCTGTTGGGCCACCTGTTCAGCTTGGATCGATATCGGCGTGAATTCCATGGCGAATAGATCATCGCTTTGGAACGCGAGCTTTTCGTACTTTCCAGTCGGATGGATTACCAGCCGCGCGCCAGCGGGGGTGTTCTCCGCATCAATGTATTGCACCGGGGTGGCGAAATCCGACACATCCATGCGCCGCACTAGGTTCTTGGGTAGCTGGGTGTTGGCGAAATCCACGACTACATCGTTACCAGCCGAGTGCACACTGCCGATGATGGACGGTGTGCTCAGATCCACGATCACCCGTCCCATGCCGTTAGTACCACGGCGAAAATCCACATTCGTGATGCTCTGGCCCGTTGCAACCTCAGCGGCGGCAACGGTATTGGACGCGGCTGGCGTAGCCGCTGCTAATGCCGTGGTGTTTGGATTAAGGTTTGCAGGATCAATCTGCGCCACGGCCGTATCGCCGGGATTGCCACCCAGTAGTACATAAACCGAGTCGCCTTGGGTACTTATGTTGTAGGGAACCAGGGAAGTAAGGCTTATCACCACGCGGGTGCGAGTGCCGGCTTCTGCCGTCACCACGTTGTTTACGTTGCCTACATTGATTTCAGTCTCGCGATTCTTGAGGGCCAGGCGAGTGTCGTCGAGATCCAGGGCAATGCGGGCAGGTTGCCCTACCGTGAAGCTCAGGGGTTTTGGCACTGGACCGCTCAATTTCAGTTGCAGTTGCACCCGATCTCCAGGCAGTTTGGTGGCCGTGACGGATTGCAGTTGGTTATTGCCTTCCGGACCGTTTGCCGCGAAACCAGTCGGTGTTGCCAACACACCCAGCAGCAGCAGGCTTGACGCCAGCAGTGCCCGGCGCGCCCAAAAATTATAAAGTGTCAGTATGCTGTTCATGTTGCATGCCTCGCCTAGAAATCAACCGCCCAGCTGGACGGTTGTATCCCGTTCCACCCAGCCACCTTGTCCATCCGAAACAATCTCTCGTAAAATCAGGCCGGCCTGGCTTATCTTTGTGACCTTGCCGAAATTCTGCCCCATGTATTGGCCAACCCCGACTCTATGCACGACACCGTCGCCGTCGCGTATCAACGCGTACATGTCGCCCTTGATGGTCATGGTGCCCATCATCTTCAGGCTATCCAATGGAAACTGTTCCAGGTATTCATGTGGACGGTTGAAGTCGGGATGCAGACCCTTGGTGTTACCAACGCCACCTGAATTTGCATAACTTTGCAACTGCGGGACGAATGGCGAACGCAGATTCATGTCGTCATAGGTATAGGTTTCAAACGGTTTGATCTGCGGCAGCGGGGCGATATGACCACCGCGACGCGCCTTGACCTGGGCGACATACTGTTTCAGATCCTGCATGCGATCACCGCAACCCGCCAGTACGAGCGTGGTGCATACGACGACGAGTAACGCAATCAGGCGTCCGTGGCGCTGTGAATAGAAAGCGATGCTGCTCATCGTTTGCGCCCCTTGACGGGTTTCTTCGTCACAGGTTGTTCGCTGTCCTCGAGATAGCGGTAGGTCTTGGCCGTGAGCGTCATGACCAGGGTCGCACCGCCGGCGCTGTTGCCCT
>JBOIBD010000021.1:0-24266 GCA_050739415.1 Gammaproteobacteria bacterium
GCCAGTGCCTTCGTATTCCTGATGCGTGCGGCCGGCATTCCCGCACATGTGGTCATCGGTTATCAGGGTGGGCTGCAAAACCCGCTGGATAATTACTACGTCGTGCGCCAGGAAGATGCCCACGCCTGGGCGGAAGTGTGGTTTGCAGATCGCGGCTGGGTACGCGTGGATCCGACCGCCGCGGTGGATCCGGCACGGGTGGATGAAGGTCTGGCCTCGGCCCTACCTGCCAGTGAAGTGCCTGGTTATTTCTTCAACGCCCACCCCTGGGTTGGCAAGCTGCGCGACACCTGGGACGCAGTCAATAACGGCTGGAACCAGTGGGTGCTCGCCTACGGGCCAGAACTGCAAAAGAAGTTTTTCAGCAAGATCGGCCTGGATTACAACAACTGGCTGCAACTCGCGCTAGTGTTGCTGGTGCTTTTCGGTGGAATCCTGTTTCTGGTTTGGCTGGTGCTCCGCTGGCGCCATCGCACACCGCCGCCGTCTGCTGTGCTGCGTGATTACCTGCGCTTCTGTAACAAACTCGCTAAATGCGGTTTAGGTCGCAAGCCCAACGAAGGCCCACAAGATTACGCCAGACGCATCAGCCGCATGCGGCCTGATCTTGCCGAGCAGGTGAAAGCAATCACGACTCTGTATATCAATCTGCGTTACGTGGGAATGGATGGTGCACAGGAATTCAGGCGCCTCGTCCAGGCTTTCCGGCCTCGGCATGTATAAAATAATAAAAGACTCGACGGATTCTCCAGTGACGCACAGCTGCAAGCAATTTATCCGGAGCAGCCAGCCTACTACGCGCTTACACGAGGGCGAGATAGCGAGGAAAGTGGATTTCATCCAGCCTGTTTCTGACTGATTCAGACGACACCCTTTTCGGTCGGTTCGCTCTGGAAACCTTTCACCAGGCGGTCAAATAACAATCCATAGGCTATTGCCAACGGGATCGAGACAATGGCCGCCGCCGCCATCAACGATTGCCAAAAATAGATATCGCCGCGGATCAGCTCTGTGGGCACGCCCGCACTGACAGTACGTGCTGCCGTGGAACTGACGAAAACAGCCGCATAGATGTAGTCGCTAATGGACAGGGCGAAGGCGAACACAATGCAGGTGGCAATACCCGGTGTGGCCAGCGGCAGCGCGATGCGCAGGAAGGATTGCCAGCGGCTGCAACCATCAATCAGGGCTGATTCCTCCAGCTCGCGAGGCATGGACTTGAAGAAGCCCAACAGTAGCCAGATACAAAACGGCACCGTGATCGTTGGGTACACGAGGACCAGCGCCCACACTGTGTTGGTTGCCTGCAGGAAGCTGACGATCTGATACAACGGGATGAATAGCAGTGTCGGCGGAATGAGGTAGACGAAGAACACAGCGATGCCGGAGCGCTCACCCCAGTGACCCACTAGGCGCGATAGGCTGTACGCTGCCGGTACTGCCAGCAATAAAGTGATGAGCACCACGATCACGCCAATGAATGCTGAGTTCCACAGGAATACTGGAAAATTGGTATTGGTGAACAGGTAGGTGACATGCTTGAGTGTCGGTGGCAAGTTGTAGATGAACGGATTATTGGCAACGTTGTAAAGATCGCCGTCCTCCTTGAAGGCTGTGATCACCATCCACACCACCGGGAACACAGCGAACACGGTGAGCAGCGACAGCCCCAGATAAAACCCTGATCGGCGCAATATTTTGTTCACGGCCAGGTTCGTCAATTCGAATCAGCACGGTAAGCCATGCGCAACGCCAGGATGGCGCCGGCCAACAATACCGGAAACATGAACAATGCCACTGCCGCACCCTCGCTGAGCGCACCGCCCTCGATGCCCTTGAGGTAGGACCAATACGGCAACAGCTGCGTGGCATAACCGGGCCCTCCGCGCGTCGTCAGTGCGACCACAGTCATATCACCGAACACCAACAACGCTGTGAACATGCCAGCCACCACCAGTAACGGCAGCAGCGCAGGAATGGTGATATGAAACAAGGTGCGGAAAAAGCGAGCACCATCCACTGCCGCCTGCTCAAAGATATCGCGTGGGATTGAGGTGCGTCCGGCGAGCACGATAATCGTGGCCAGTGGCAACAACCGCCACACATCGATCACTGTTATCGCACCCAGCCCCAGCCATTCCCTGCCGTAGTAATACAGATGGTTCGACGGACCCCATAGCGTACCCGGTCCCAACAGATGCACTTGCCGCAGCAGCCAATCGACGGGGCTAAATTCCGAATCCAGCAACCACAACCAATCCACCGCTGCCAGCGACACCGGCATGGCCCAGGGCAAGATCAGCAGTATCTGCCACAGCCACTTGCCGCGGAATTCGCGCACCAACAACTCCGACTCTGCGGTGGCCAGCACCAGCGTCAGAACCAGGGTTGCGACCGTGACGATGATGCTGTTGCGCAGCGCAAGCGGGAATGCCAATTCATGCACTACATTCACGAAATTAGCCAGACCGACAAAACCATGAATGCCCGGATCGCCGATCGTGGCGCTGCTCATGCTGAGCGCAATAGCGAGAAAAAACGGGACGCCCACCAGCGCGGCAATATAGACGAATGCCGGCGCAATCATGAGTGTGCCCAACAACCCTTCGCGATCTCCCAGGTTGGGGCGCACTTCGGTTTCAGCGTGGGCCATCATCAACCCGCAAACCCGTAGCTGGGTCGAAGTAGCGCAGGCGTTCGCGCTCCACACGGAACTCGCGTAGTTCGCCTTCGTGCAATGTCCCCGCTATACTTGGGGATACTTTCGAAAGCAGCTTGTGCTCCTGATCTGCTCCCTCGAGCACACCGTAAATCAGCCAATCTGTCCCCAGAAATTCCAACCGTTTGATGCGCACCTGCAAACTAAAGATACGATCGTCGGTCGTTCCTGGCGGTGCCGGCTCCAGATGTTCGGGGCGAAAGCCGATGATGCGGCCGCCGCGTTGAAGCAGGTTCATGGGTGGTGAGCCGAGAAACCCAGCCACAAAGGTATCGGCCGGATTGTCGTACAGCTCCTGCGGTGTACCTAGCTGACGTACACGTCCACCTTGCATGATGGCGATGCGGTCACCCATGCCTAGAGCTTCAATTTGATCGTGGGTGACATACACGGTGGTTACACCAGTGCGATCGTGCAACAGGCGCAATTCACTGCGCGCCATGGTGCGCACCTGGGCATCGAGCGAACTCAACGGCTCGTCAAAGATGAACAAAGCGGGATCACGTACCAGTGAACGGGCCAGCGCAACCTTCTGCTTCTCACCGCCGGATAGTCGCCCCGGTTTGCGCTGGAGCAAGGGCTCGATGCCCAACATGCCGGCAGCCCATCTGATCTTGGTATCGCGTTCTGCCCGTGGTATGCCCCGAGCCTTGAGGGGAAACTCGATGTTCCGCATTACCGACATGTGCGGATAGAGCGCATAGCTCTGGAAAACCATGGACACATTGCGGGCACGCGGCGGGAGGTGCGTGACCGGCTTTCCACCGATCAGCACTTCCCCCGCACTGGGAGCTTCCAAGCCAGCGATCATGCGCATGGTCGTGGTTTTCCCACAACCAGACGGCCCCAGGATCGCCAGAAATTCACCCTCGGCAATCGCAAGATCGATGCCGTCGACTGCGTGAATGCTGCCGTAGTACTTTTTTATGCCCCGCAGCTCAAGCGTCGCCATGGTTCAAACTCAGGTTCTCCTCATGGCTACTTGGCCGGACAGCCGATGTAGCCATTGGCCTTCCATTTCGCGACGATGCTGGCGATCTGCGCGGCGGTATCCTTAACCGCCTGGGCTGGTGTTTTCTCACCGCGCGCGGCTTGCGCCATCATGGTTGATAACAAATGGGTGTTATAGACCTCGCTCACCGCTGGGTTGGCAACACCCGGATAACCGGGCCACGCGGTCCACTCGGCCGCGTTACGCAGCACCTCGAGCTTATTGGCCGGTACCGAGCCCCATGGATCGTGGTCCAGCCAGCCACCCTTCTCCCAAAGTTGCGGCACTGTCTTGGAGAACGCTGGGAAGTTATAAAGCTCGCTCTCGTACGTGGCCCAGCTGTAGTTGGAGCTGAGATCCAGCAGGAACTTTTTTGCCGCCAGTTTCTGATTGTCATTGGTCACATATTTTGGCATCACATAAATAAACCACACATGCGAAGTCTGATGCACCTGGCCATCGGGACCCTTGAGGCCGGGACTAAAGCCGGTGTCCTCGGCATTTTTCGGGCTGGTCCGCTGCGCCGTCCGGTAGAAGGAGATCGAGTTTTGTATATAGGATGCCTGGCCTGAGACGAATGCCTGGTTATTGGAAGCCGGATTCCAGGCAAACACTTCGGGAGTTTCGGCATTCTTGAATAACTTCGTGTTGTACTCCACGGCTTTCAAAACCTGCGGGGAATCAAGCGCTGACTCGCCACATTTGTTAAACAAAGAACCACCGAATGACCAGATCAATGAGCGTGCATAGAACTCGGAGTCAAGTTCTGGCGACATACCGACACCAACTGGAATACCAGTCTTCTGGAAGATCTTTACCCCACCGTCGTACAGGTCGGCATAAGTCCTGGGACCATTCGGATATCCGGCAGCCTTCCAAAGGGATACGCGGTAATCACCCGGATCCGGCACCCAACCGTGGCAGTATCCATACCACATGTGCTTGATCGGCAGATAACTCTGGCTGGTGCACACGGCTTCCTGTTTGCCAAAGGCCTGTTGTGCAGCCTCATTGACATCATTGAGGTTCTGTAAACCCTGAACGAAGGAGGCCGGCGTTGCTATCATCTCGAACAGATCTGAGCCTTTGCCGGCCGCGACCGCTGCAGCCAACGTTGGCACCAAGTCACCAAGGTTGATATGCTGCACGATTACCTTGACGTGGTTATGTTTACCCCAGTCCTGTGCATATTGATCGAACCATGTGTCGTAACGCGGCACAAAATGGCTCCATTGGGTGATAGTGAGCGTGGTCCCGGCCGGGAACGTTGTCGGGAAATTTAGGGAGCCGAATTTCGAAGGAAAATGTTCCGGCGTGGGCTGGATACCGCTAGCGGTGCCAGCCGCCATCACGGTAATCGACAGCATCAGGCCGAAGACACCAATAACACATTGAGATAGGTACCTGTTCATGACTAACCTCCTGACATAAAGTCTGAGCAATACGATTATTGCTATTGCAACCGAATGAAAGCCGTATGATTTTGGAAAACCCTCGCCGAGCGCCCATCCTTGGGCGCCGACCTAACCAAAATCGATCAATCGTATACTGGACTAGAAATGATAGATCGCACTCGCGGAAAACTGGTTGCCATTGGTTGAGTTGGTGGCGGTAGTGATACCGTCGATAGTGCCTGTGGCAGAGTCCAGAATGGCATGCAGCCACTCAAATCCAAAACCATAAGGTCCATTGGTATATATCAAATCGGCGGTGTACTGCTGGTTTCTGATGCGACCCGATGCGCCATTGCCAGTCCAGGTGACCACGTCACCCTGGTTGGGATGGTCGGTGGCATAGGTAATATACCCCGCCCAATTATGAGTGAATTTGTAACCGCCCTGCACATAACCACCGGTCTCGGAGATGTCGCCAAATTGGGCCATGGCACCGAACACCTGGCCAAGGGCTTTGCCTTCATAGACAGCAGCTTTCAGCATAAACGGGCCGGGCTGCCACGTGGTACCCACTTCTACAGCACTTGAAGTGAGCGTGTCAGTAATTGGGGTTGGCGCGGTGCCACCCACTCCGCTCAAATCCACTGTGCTGTAGTGGCCTACGATAAAGCCGAGCCAGTCACCTTCAGCTGCGCGCAGCCGAACCTCGACTTGCGGACGGAAGTTGGCGTTGGCCGCAGTGTCCGAGTCAGTGGTGGAACCCGGGCCATTCCAGGAACCAGTGAATGCACCCATATCCAAACGCCAAGCCAGAGAATCAGCAGAAGGCGTGTTGAGGTCCTGTTCATATACAACACCGGGGAAGCGCCACCCGATCATGCCGGTGGCAAAGCCCAGTGGGAACGCGATATGCGTGAGAGACTCCGGCACACTCTCTCCCGGAAACAACAGATCCCACTGCTGGCCGATGATCAGTTTACTGCCACTATCGGCATTGCTCATGGTCATGAACGCCTGGCGTAGCCGGGGCGTTTCCTGTTGTCCGCTGTAAGCGCCAGTGCCGTTAAAACCACCGAAAAAATCACTTTCGATATGGCCACTGACACTCCAGTCGCTCGAAAGCGCTGGCCCCTTGATATCTAACCAGAGCCGCGTGTTCTGAATGCTGGCCCCTGAAAGATCGTGATTGTTGCCAGTAGCATTGGGTACTGGAAACTCGGCATCCTGGCCGTTGCCGAAAGAGAAGTCCTGATTTTGCCAGAACCCGGAAGTATCGATAAATCCATGCAATGTGATACTAACGTCAGAACTGGTACTGACATTCGTAGTTACTGCAGGAGTACTGGGATCGGCAAGAATATTAGTGGTAAAGAAAGTGAAAAATAACGCCGTCCATAATACGAGAATCATTCTGAACTTATTTTTCGCGCTCATGATGGTTACCTCGTTCGTAACATGTTAAGGAGACCTGTGCGCTGCATCCTGTGCCACGGGCATCGGGCTTTTATACTCTACTCCCTTTAACAGTACTTGATGTAGATCAATTACGAATTAGTGCAAATGCCTTAATCATTACCATGTAAGTAGAAATCATATCTGTAAAAGTTTACAGTTACTCATGTAATCAAATAAATATATGTTGTAACTGCTTATTTTAATTAAATAACTGGAAACTATCGACGGTTGACTCATGTGGCTTGCGCTTCTGCCACTTGCAGACTGGCATGGCCAAGCATATAAACAGTGTGGCTTCACTCATCAATTCTTGGAGGAGTTTCCATGGCAGAAGAATCCAAATCAATGTTCGCAAATCCTGCCCCGCTCGGTTTGATCGGCTTTGGACTCACCACAGTGATGCTGAGTCTAATCAATGCCGGTGTACTGCCGAAAGGTGGGGAACAAGTAGTCATCCCACTGGCCCTCGCGTATGGCGGACTGATACAGATATTGGCGGGATTACTTGAGTTCCGCACTGGCAATACCTTCGGTATGGTGGCGTTCCTGAGTTACGGGGCGTTCTGGGTGTGGTTCGCACTCCTGCTCATGCTCGGTGGACATGGAGTATTGGACTTATCCCACGCCGGTAGCACCATAGCCGTCACGCTACTTGGCTGGGGCGTGTTCACACTATATATGTGGGTAGCAACTTTCCGCCTGAACAAAGCCTTGTGGTGGGTGTTCTTGACCCTGTGGATTACCTTCTTCCTGCTCGGTTTCGGCGCGCTGCTGGGAGTCAGCGGTCTCTCGCTCGCCGGTGGCTGGCTTGGCCTGATTTGCGGGCTGCTGGCCATGTATACGAGCTTCGCTATTGTGACCAATACCACCTTCGGCAAGATCGTGCTGCCGGTAGGCGCGTACAAAGGCTGAAGATTAAGACGAATGAATGGGCGGGCATTATCGAGCTGCCCGCCCATTCATTCGCAACTAAATTCTTACATAAAGTCTCGCACAGCATAGTCAGCGGAATATGTGAGTTATCCGCAAGGAGTCATCACCATGGCAGATAAAACCAAAGCAAGAGAGTACACCGAGGTCAGCGAAGCGCAGATCGCGGTACATTGGAAAGAAGAGGAATATTTTCAGCCCTCCAAGAAATTCATCGAACAGGCAAATGTGAAGGATCCGGGTATCCGTAAGCGATTCAGCGAACAGAATTTCCCCGACTGCTTCAAGGAATACGCGGACATGTTGACCTGGTCAACGCCGTATAAAACGGTGCTTGACGCGAGTAAACCGCCGTTCTGGAAATGGTTCGTGGGCGGCAAACTCAATGCCAGCTACAACTGTGTGGATCGTCATCTCGCCCAATACCGCGACAAGGCGGCATTCATATTTGTCGGCGAACCAGAGGAAGATCCACCAGTTGCCCTGAGCTATCAAGAGCTCTACATCCGAGTCAACGAGATGGCGGCGCTGTTGCGGGATTACTGTGGGCTCAAAGCCGGTGATCGCGTAACGCTGCATCTACCGATGACGGTTGAACTACCCATCACCATGCTCGCCTGTGCGCGGCTCGGGGTGATCCATTCGCAGGTGTTCGGCGGGTTCTCAGGTCAGGCCTGTGGCACCCGCATCCAGGATTCGGGCAGCAACACACTCATCAGCATGGATGCCTACTGGCGTGCCGGCAAGCTTCTGGACCACAAAGTAAACGCCGACATCGCGGTGAAAACTGCTCAAGAGATGGGCCAGAAGGTGGACAAGGTATTGATCTGGCAGCGTTACCCGGGCAAGTACAGCTCGCCAACGCCCATGGTCAAGGGCCGCGATTTCTTCGTCAACGATATCCTTGCACAATACAAAGGTAAGCTTGTTGAACCTGTGCCCATGGATGCCGAGGCACCCTTGTTCCTGATGTATACAAGTGGAAGCACTGGCAAACCCAAGGGCTGCCAGCATCGCACCGGGGGCTATCTCGCTTACGTCGCCGGCACCTCCAAATACATTCAGGATATCCATCCAACCGATACCTATTGGTGCATGGCGGATATCGGCTGGATCACGGGGCATTCATATATCGTCTATGGCCCGCTGGCACTCGCAGCCACCAGCGTCATCTACGAGGGCGTACCCACACATCCCGACGTTGGCCGTCCTTGGCGAATCGCGGTGCGCCTTGGAGTCAATATTTTTCACACCTCACCGACCGCAGTACGCGCATTGCGCAAACAAGGCCCGGAAGAGCCAAGGAAATATGATTACCACTTCAAACACATGACTACCGTCGGCGAACCCATCGAACCGGAAGCCTGGCGCTGGTACTACAACGAAGTCGGCAAACGCGAAGCCGTGATTGTGGATACATGGTGGCAGACCGAGAACGGTGGATTCCTGTGCAGCACGATACCGGCCCTCGATCCGATGAAACCTGGCAGCGCCGGACCTGCCTTGCCCGGGATTTATCCAATCATCTACGACGAGGATGGCAAAGAAGTTACCAAGGGTTCCGGTCAAGCTGGCAACATGTGTATCCGCAATCCTTGGCCCGGGATCATACAGACCATCTGGGGCGACGATCAGCGCTTCGTGGATACCTATTACAAACGCTACTGCAAGAATCCCCAGAGCAAAGACTGGCGTGATTGGCCGTATATGGCGGGTGACGGCGCGATGCAAGCAGCAGATGGTTATTTCCGTATTTTGGGTCGCATCGATGACGTCATCAACGTCTCAGGGCATCGCTTGGGCACCAAGGAAATCGAATCCGCATGTTTGACTGTCCCAGAGGTGGCTGAAGCCGCGGTGGTACCGGTCATAGATGAAGTCAGGGGTCGCATGCCCGAGGTGTATGTCTCGCTCAAACCGGGAACCACCGGCACGCCCAGTGTCATCGACCACATCATCAAAGCCAACGAGGAGATCATCGGCAAGTTCGCACGTCCAAAACATGTCTATATCGTGCCTGACATGCCAAAGACACGCTCAGGCAAAATCATGCGCCGGGTGTTGGCATCCATCTCCAACCGGCGTGATGTGGGCGATGTCACAACACTGGCGAACCCGGCCGTGGTCGAAGAGATTCGCACCATGGTTCAGGGCAAAGAAGCGGCGGTGAGCAATGAAGCAGTGCCCGAGGATATCGCCAGATTCGGGCAGAATGAATGAGACGTGATACGTGTGTAACGGTAAGGTGATCTAATCCTAGAATACCCACAGCGCGTTTCTAGGCGTGTACTCCACATAATCCAAGCGCAGGCAGGGCGCGCTTCATGCGGCCTCTGATTCCTAGAGTGGTGTAACCACGACGTATCGTTACTTCTGACAGCTAGGTAAAGATGCTTGAACAGAACCTAATCGCAGGGGATTTAATAGCTTGCGCAGCTGCAAGCCGTACAAATCACTCCGGTTGATTCGAGAATTTGAAATCCCAGACAAAGTCGTGATCCAGCGTCACGATCCTGGGTGTGGCATCGAGTCCCAGTTGCGAAACCAAAGTGTCCCCTTGCGCAGTGACAGTGGCAGTACCCTGCGCCTGACGCAATGCCGATTCAGGTCCGGTGAAGAGTGAGAATACTGATGCATTGGTGCTTGCTAGCGCACTGACATAATCGAAACGTTTAGTCTGCTCTGAAGCGAACGCACGCACCTCAATGCGTCCGTGGGCTGTCACAAAGCTCATGTTCGCTTGGTTGCCTTTTGTGGTTTTATGAACGTCGAGCATCACCTTGGCATCCATTACTGCGAAACCGTGTCGCTTGAACAACTGCATAACGGGACCAGATGCGGGTCCGAATGCCTCCGGTACCACCGCCCAGCCGTGTCCATTTGTTTGTTTCACTCCGTGTGTGTCTTTCGGTGTCTGCACCGCGATGATGACAGCGCCAATTGTGAATGGTCCAGTGACGTGTTTGCCGATATGGGAAAGCGGACAAGATGCGGCGAATAACAACAAGATGCCATGTTCATTTACCGGACCTTTGGCCGGTTCCCAGCGTTGGCCAATTACCTTTTGCAGGGCTGCAAGCGGAGGTGTCCAACCGATGGTCAAGCCCTCGCAAGGTGATTTGGATGTAGTGATCCAGTGTTCCGCCGGCGAGGCATCTGCGGCGTGTGCGCACATGACGAGCATACATGCCGCGAGAATCAGACTGAGAACCTCAGGCATCCGGCACCACGTCATTGTCTTTTGCAAAGAGTGTTTAAGCATCGTCCGTACCTGTGCCTGTCTCATGTCTTACTTACCGGAACTACTCGTCTCCTGGTAATCGCTAGGAAATCCGACTGGGGGCTTTGCCAAATGCCAGCCACTGCCGTTGTCATCTTTCAGGAAATTCAGCGGCCAAGAGCGCTGTTGGTATACCGAAGAGACCAGCGCGCCGGGAATACTGATGGACACTGAGGAGTCACTCCAAGACATCAATCCGCAAGGCATACCGACCGGTGTGTTGTTGGCTACTGGCACAACGGTTAACGCGCAACGGGTGCCACCAACCGCCACAATCAGGTTCGCATAGACACTGCCTTGTGCACTGGCCGTGAGTGTCAGTGTAGTTGCCGGCGTGGCGAGGTTCCAGTTGCTTGGCATATATACGCCGATATCCGGGATGGTTTTGGCAAATTCACCATTGGTACCGGTCTCGGTGAGTGACAGGATCTGCACCCCTTTGTTGGTGTTGAATCCAATCTGGATATTGCCATGAGGATTGCCTAGGGCATCATTCTTGTCCGCCACGAGGGCACAGGGCTCCACGACTTCTGGCGGGTTGGTGCCATCACCACGATAGATAACATAGCTGCACTGGCCATTGCTTATCAGGATATTCGCGCTATCAATGTAAGAATTTTGTGCGGGCACGCCAATGAGCGCAAAAGTGTCACCTGACGAACTGCAAGCCGCCAGTACCGCTGTCAGCACCACAAGAACCAGACTCGGGAACAACCGCTTCATAAACCCCTCCTCAGCAGTTCTAGCCGCGGCACCATGCCGTGGCCGAAGGCCAGATTGTGCCACGACTGGCCTGAAATCGCAGGTTCTGGCGGAGGTTTTCAACCGGAATGGCCCGCCGCCGATGCTGGCGAGGCCGGCTGACGGGTATCCACCTGCGCCAGCAAGATGGCACCCACAACAAATAGAAGGATCACCGACAGGATGGACAGCCGTGGACTGCCGGTCATGTAGCTCACGAAGCCGATGAGAACAGGCCCAATGATGGCAGCGAATTCACCCAGCATGTTGTAGAAACCAAAGAACTCACCAGCCCGTTCCGCCGGCACCAGCCGCGCGTAATAGGAACGGGACAGGAGCTGCACCCCGCCCTGCACTAATCCCACCAGCCCCGCCAGCACGAAAAATTCCCAGGAATGATGCATGAAAGCGGCAAATACGGTGATGAACAGGTACACGGCCAAGCCGATGAAGATGGCTATCTTCGGGCCGATGCGCTCGCCCAGGCGCCCAAACAGGATGGCCGCTGGAACGCCTATGAACTGCACCATTAGCACCGCCAGAATTAGATCAGTGGTACTGAAACCGATGGCCTTTCCGTAATCCACAGCCATCTGAATGATGGTATTTACGCCGTCTATATATACCCAATACGCGATCAGAAACATGAATACAGGCTTGTACGCACGCACATGCCGGAATGTGGTAATGAACTGACCAAATCCTTCTTTCGCCGCTTCGATGAGGCCGATGCGCGTAACGGTTCTGCGTGGTTCCGGCACCCAAAACAGCAGCGGCAGAGAAAACACCACCCACCAGATGGCGGTGAACACTAAAATCCAGCGCACCGCCGTGGCGGCATCCGGAAGACCGAACCATTGGGGCTTGAGGCTCATGAGCACGCCCAGCACCAGGAACACGCCGCCGCCCAGATAGCCCATGCAGTAGCCAATAGCGGAAGTCATGTCGAGCTTGTCTTTCTCGGTGACGCTCACCAGCATGGAATCGCCGAACACGTTGCCCCAGAAATAACCGATGGAGGCCAACACATAAAACACCACGGCCCACTCCCACGCACCCTTGGCCACGAAGTGCAGCGCGAACACCATCACCGCGCCCATGTAGGCAGAGAACATCAGGAAACGCTTCTTGCGGCTGCCACGGTCAGCGATGGCGCCCAGCACCGGCGCGGATAGCGCCACGATCAAACTCGCGACAGAATTGGCCACACCCAACCGGAAGGTACTGACGCTGACATCGGCACCGGCACTCCAGTACGTCTTGAAAAAGATGGGAAAGAACAGTGTCACCACGGACGTGGCAAAGGCGTGATTACCCCAGTAATAGAAAGCCCAGCCCCACACCTTGCGGCTCTTCGGCAACTGCATATCGCGGCTCCGGGTAATGACCGGCACAGGCTAGCAGGAATGCGGCAACGCGGCTATATAGATATCGGTTGGGAGTTGTTATCTCTTAAACCCTTTCTCCCCGGATGGGAAAAGGTGGGGATGAGGGAGATTTTTGCAGGTTGGTAATCCTTGCCGACTCACGCGTTCCAGATTCAAGCCAACCCGTGACGCAGCGCGAAGGTCACCGCTTCCGCGGTGTTGTGTACCTGCAAGGTGGTATAGATCTTTCGAATGTGGCTGCGCACCGTGTCCAGCGAGATGTTCAGCCGTTCACCAATCTCGCGGTAACTCAAGCCATCCACCAACCCGTGCATCACCTCGGTCTCGCGCGACACCAACCCAAGGTCTTTCGGCAGTTTCGGATCGGCGTGGTGGCCGTGACTCCTGCACACCAGTCATTCAGATGTAAGATAGATTCCCGCATTCGCGTGAATGCAAGGAATAAGGGGCATCACCTTTACTTGCGACGGACTGTAGTAGCTGATACCAAACGACGGTATTCTTGCCGTGACTGCAACATTAGCGGCTGTTCGGGATTTGCATGCTGCCAGGCCGCAAAGAATTGTTGATAGGCACTACGCGCGGCCTGAGTATCGCCCAGCCGCGTATCGGCGCGAGCGAGTCCGAGGTAGGCCAAGTCATAATCCACAGAAATATCCACACCTGGATGCGCAAGAATCTGGTGATATTCATCTGCGGCTTGTTGTGCGTAGCCGGCTTTGAGATACGCCGTCGCCAGTAGCGTGGGCACATTGAAATTCCGCCAAGCGTAGGGTAAAGCCGGCTGGAGCAGCGCAATAGCTTTGTTAGCATCGCCGCGATGCAGCGCTGCCGAGGCTTCTGCGTACGGCAGTCGCACGAAATTGGCGATGGTGCCGTTAGGGTAGTGTTTGACCTGCGCATGTGCCAGTGCCAATGCCTTTTCGTCCTCACCCGCTTCCGCAAACACAATCGGGGCATGGTCCAATTGCTCGATGCCGCGTACCTGCAGCAGCAGGACTTTGGCCTGCTGGTATTCACCGACCAGCGCTAACACCTCGATCTGGTCAGCGCGGAATCTCTCTGCGGTATTTTTCTGCGTATCAGGTTGCTGCAGCGCCTGGGTGATAGCCTGATCAAACAGACGGCGGGCTTCGTTGATCCGGCCCTTCGCTGCGGCTGCGCGCGCAGCAGTTTCGACAGTGAGGCTTTCAGTGGGCTTGCCCTTACCCCATAACAATTGCTGCGCCATTCCGGCTTGATCGCCTTCAACGAAGGCAATGTTGTAAAGCGTGTAATGTATATCCCATCCGTCGAGCGCTTTGGCCACGGCTTGCTGACAGACGGTTTTGGCTTCCGCCATTTGCGAATTATCAAGATAAGACCCTGCCAGGTTCAGGTACGGGAATGCGTGGCTTGAGCTGAGGCGCAGAGCTTCCTTGGCTGCGGCAATGGACGCGGGAAACTGACCAATATCCTGATAGGCCAAAGACATGTTGTTCCACGGAACCCATTCATAGGAATACAGACGGGTCCATTCCTGGTAGGCGGCTATCGCTTGTTCATCATCCATTTGTACGGATTGGTAATAGAACGCGGTGAGCCGCACGCGATCATGAGCACTGACCCGGTCTCGCAGTTCATAAGCACGCCGCAAGAACGGGCGACCCTTCTCCATCTCGTTCAAGCTCATGAAACTGTGACCAAGCGCCGCATAAGCCATGGCAAAGTTTGGGTCCAGAGACAGCGCTTGGAGATAAAGCGGGATGGCGTCTGCCGAATCATCTTTGGAGCGCAATTGCTGGGCTTCTGAGTAGGCTTTGAGCGCTCCCATAGAGGCGGTGGTGACCTGAGCGATGGGCACGGAATAACGACGAATCGATGCTATTGATTCACCAAGCTGACGACGAAGTTGTTTGCATAACGCATCAATCGCCGGAAGCACGTCCTCTTCGCGCGAGACTTCTGCCTTGGCCGCGGCCAGTCGCTGGCCGGTATCGCAATCCACGGCGCCAAGCGCCAGCACGTAACTGCCGCCAAGCTTGGCGATAACGCCAGAGATCACCGCTCGCGCCTGTTCACGTTGGCACACCTGCTGCGCCAGATCCGGGTCCAGCGGCGAGTCCTCAGCTCGCTTCATGTATTGCAGTTCTTCGCGTACCTGCTGACGGTTCAGCAGGTTCAATACCGGTGACTGATCAAGATCAATCTCCAGCGCCTGATCGAGTACCGCATCGAAGGCGGGGTCGCCGGTGGCATTCTTGAAATCTGCCAGTACCACCGCGCTGCGCGCCGCCGAGGTCTGCGATTCGCCTGAGCGCAGCCACCACATTCCACCCACTGCGAACCCGAGCGCGAGCACAGCGCAAAGCGCGGCAGCACTCCAGACCCAACGGCGGCGGTGCAACCGGCCCGTGTGACCAAGCAAAGCCCGTGATTCCGTAACGGCTGAATTGCCGGAGGTGCCCACTAATGGGAATACGTCATTCGAGGGCGTCACTGAATCGCTGCGGGAAAGCGGCTCAGCCACCTCGGCGGTGAAGCGATAACCCTGGCCGGGCACCGTCAGAATCGTGTGTTCATCCCCGCCGTATTCTGCAAACATCCGCCGCAGCAAAAAGATGTTCTGGCTCAGATTACTTTCCTCGACCACTCGACCCGGCCAAAGGGCTTCCAGAAACTCTCGCTTGGTTACCACGCGATCGGCATGTTCTACGAGGTACTGCAAGGTTTCGAACACCTTGGACGTCAATGTCACCGGCGCATCTCTGCACCACAACACCCGCTTGACCGAATCCAGTCGAAATGGCCCAAAACTGTAATGTGTCCTGCTTGCCATCCGAATAACCACCCCAAATGGATCAGTGTGTAGTCGTGGACTAGGAATATTTGAGAACTTTTGAACCCCAGTTTGAGGACTTTTAGGGGCCCGGCCCCCAAAGTGTACTCTGAAAATATAGCGGGCCAGTGCGGACTACCGCAACCCGGCCGGCCAATGGACCGGAGGTTCCGATGAGCGAGGGTACGTGGGCGATACACAGCAAAGCCGCAGGGTCTGATTGGATCTCTGCGGTGCGAGTGGGGGCGGCGTGCCAGGTTCTCTGAGTCTGCTGCGTTATCTCGGGCTCGCAGTGGTTTGTACCGTCGCACTCGCCGCGTGCCACAGATCCACCTCCGTGGGATTGCAGGCGGTCAGGACGCCGAGCCCTGCGACGTTGGGTTTCGACCCCGCGCCCTGTGGATTACCCATTTATCCCGGTGCAGAGGTGAAACCCGACTCCAGTTTGACCGTGAGCGACCCGCACGCGTACGGCGGCAAACGCATGCACACCGTGGAATTAGCGAGCCGTGATCCCATGGACCGGATCGTGGGCTGGTACGCCGCCCACTGGGCCGGCGCCACACGCAGTGGGGTGGCTGGCGAAATCATCATCTTCAATCGAGTTTCCGATAGTGGCATGTGCGAAGTGGAAATCTATGTGGCAGCCAACACTGCTATCAAGTACGTGGTACCGGTAAATAGAAGGGTGCGCGCGCAATGAAGTACACAAACCTGATTCTGGCTGCTGGCGCATTGCTCATTGCGCCAGCAATTCAGGCGGCGAATCCCTGCCGCTATATCACCACGGCGTTGCGTCATAGGAGTCAAAACACGTGATTTCAGAGAAAAGTCGTAACTTCGCCGAATCACGCGATAGCGTTAGCGATCGTTACTATCCAGGGTCTTCAAGGTCCTTATCACAATTATTCTCAACTAGGGAGCAGTACTTTATGAAACGTCATATCGCCTTCAGTTCACTAGTGTCCTGCCTGTTGCTTTGCCTGTGCGTGCTGACCATCGGCGCCGCGGGCATCACCGGCGAGTCGGCGCCAACTTCGGCGCACGTCGCGAATCATCCGCCGTCCCCGGCGCTGCCGGCAGCACTGGTGCCGATCGTGGCGCGAACTCTGGCGACACGTTCACGAGACACCTGGCGCGCCCACACCACGGCCACGCATGGCGTAGAGTTCAATAATCCCGCCCAACATCTCACAGCGAACTTCAACCACGACGCCACAACCCTGCAACTGGGTGACAAGCCGCACGACCAGCTCACGCTGCAACTGACGGCTTATCGTGTCGGAAACAGCACACAGCCGCTCACAACCGGCGTACCGTCAGCCAACGGCAATCGTGTGGAATGGTCCCACAGTCACGGGCTCAGCGAATGGTATGTGAACAGTCCGCTGGGACTGGAACAGGGCTTTACGCTTGCCGCACCACCGAAGTCCGCCACGTCCAGTCAGTCTCTGGCACTGGTGTTCAATTTGCGCGGTACTCTCAAGCCGGTGCTCAAGGGCAACGCGCTGGAATTCAGGAACGTCAAGGGTGAGACGCTGCTGCGCTACGGCGATCTGCTGGCCTACGATGCGCGCCAACATGCGCTGCCTGCGCGCATGACACTCACAGGGCACACCCTTGAGTTGGCAATAGATATCCGCGGCGCGCGTTATCCGCTCACTCTTGACCCGATGTTCAGCACCGTGACCACCTTCACCGACCCCAAAGACAAGCAAAATGATCAATTCGGCGTCAGCGTCGCACTCTCCGCCAACGGCACCACCGCCCTCATCGGTGCCGATTGTGGTTTGGGGTTCTATTCTGATCCCGGCGCGGCCTATGTGTTCACCCAGACGAATGGGACTTGGAATACTGCCCCCACGGCCAGCTTCGCCGACCCCACCGCCGCGAACGGTGATGAATTCGGCGTCAGCGTCGCACTCTCACAGGACGGCACCACCGCCATCATCGGCGCCGATGGCGTCGCGAATGCTGCCGGCGCAGCGTATGTATATACCCAGACGGGCGGCATCTGGAATACCACGCCCATGGCCAGCTTCACCGACCCCGCCGCTGCGACCAATGATGTATTCGGTATCAGCGTCGCGCTCTCCGCCGATGGCGCCATCGCCGTCATCGGGGCCGACGGCACCGACGTGGGCTTCGATACCATTGCTGGCGCGGCCTATGTCTATACCCGAACAGGTGTCACCTGGAATACGATCCCCACGGCCAGCTTCACCGATCCTGCGGCCACCCCGATTATCGGTGACGACTTTGGTGACAGCGTTGCTCTGTCCGCCGATGGCACCATCGCCGTCATCGGGGCCGACGGCACCCAAGTCAGCCCGTTGTTTCACGGCGCAGCCTATGTGTATGTCCAGAGCGGCGGCGCCTGGAACAGAACCCCAGCGGCCAGCTTCACCGCACCCACACAAAACTCCCCCGATGAGATTGCAGATTTCGGCATCAGCGTCGCACTCTCCGCCGACGGTAACACCGCGCTCATCGGGGCCGACCTCACCGACGTGGGCTTCGATACCCTTGCTGGCGCGGCCTATGTCTATACCCGGACAGGTGGCACCTGGAATACGAGCCCCGCGGCCACCTTCACCGACCCCTCCAAGACAGACAATGGGGATCGATTCGGCACCAGTGTCGCACTCACACAGGACGGTAATACCGCCCTCATCGGGACCCTTTATGGTCAGGTGGCCTATGTATTCACCCGGACTGGCGGCACCTGGAATACCACCCCCACGGCTACCTTGTTCGACCCCGGTAGCGGCGTGAATGAATTCTTCAGCAGCAGCGTCGCGCTCTCAGAGGACGGCAGTATCGCCCTCATCGGAGCGTATCTTGACAACTCGAACAGCGCATTCATAGTCGGCGCGGCCTATGTTATCGCTCCGGTGTTGGCGCTATCAATGTCCGGCAACCCCAGCAGTGTCACCGTGGGTCACAACGTGACGTACATGATCAGCGTCGTCAACAATACTCAAGTAACGGCCACGAACCTTTCGCTCGTGGACACGCTGCCCACCGGTATGACGTTCGTTTCGACGAGCGCCGCAGGCAGCAGTTGCAGTGGCACCGTTACCGTGACCTGCACGTTACTGAGTCTTGCACCCGGAGCCACTTGGCAGCCCTCCATCACCGCGTCCGCCACTGAGGCAGGCAGCATCACGAATACCGCTACGGTGAGCAATGAAATCGCGAGCATGACCACCAGCGCTGCAGCACCGCCGTCCAAAGGTGGTGGCGGTGGAGGATTTGGCTGGCTGAGCCTGCTGCTACTCGCACCGCTGGTTAGGCTCAAGCGTCGCGCGGCGTAGGAGCAGCGTTTTGTAAGAGTGGTCTCCAGACCGCGATTCCGAACCCATCGCGGCGACGGCGCCACTTCTGCGGAAAAATAGTTTGTAAGCACGCTTAAGAGTAATGCACTCAGGTAGCGAGCGATTCGATCCCATGTTCGCGCGTCTTGTGGAATCGAACCGAGGGCCAGCGCTCCTGAGTGAGTTGCAGGTTTACCTGGGTGGGTGCGATATACACCAGACTACCGGCGTGATCCAGAGCCAGGTTATCGAAAGCCCTGTTTTTGAATTCATCGAGTTTCTTCGCATCGTCGCATTCGATCCAGCGCGCAGTAGCCACATGCACGCTCTCGAAGATGCAATCCACGCCGTATTCGCTCTTGAGCCGGAACGCCACCACGTCGAACTGCAGTAGGCCCACCGCGCCCAGAATGAGTTCGTTGCTGCGCAGCGGCCGGAATAACTGGGTAGCACCCTCCTCGCACAACTGATCGAGTCCCTTGTTGAGCGCCTTGGATTTGAGCGGGTCCTTGAGTATCACGCGGCGAAACAATTCCGGCGCGAAATTCGGAATGCCGGTGAACTGCAAGTCCTCGCCCTGGGTGAAGGTGTCGCCGATAGCGACGGTGCCATGGTTATGGATGCCGATGATGTCGCCGGCGAACGCTTCCTCGGCGCGCTCGCGTTCCGCCGCCATGAAGGTGAGCGCGTCGGCGATTTTGACTTCGCGGCTGAGACGCACGTGTTTCAGACGCATGCCGGGCGTATAACGACCTGAACACAGGCGCAGGAAGGCGATGCGATCGTGGTGCAGCGGATCCATATTGGCCTGGATCTTGAATACGAAGCCGCTGAGTTTTTCCTCCAGCGGCTCCACGCGGCGCGCGGTGGCGGCGCGCGCGCGCGGTGGCGGCGCGTGCTCCACGAAGGCATCCAGCAGCTCGCGCACTCCGAAGTTGTTGATGGCGGAGCCGAAAAACACCGGCGTCAGCCTGCCGGCGAGATATTCCCGCCGGTCGAAAGCGTGCGAGGCGCCGTGCACCAATTCGACCTCGGCACGGAATGTCTGTGCATCACGACCGAGCAATTCATCGGCCTCCTTGCTGTGTAATCCCTTGATGATGCGTGTCTCGCCAAGACGGCCGCTCTTTTCGCCGGAGTATATATAGATATGATCCTCGGCAAGATGATAAATACCGCGAAGCTCACGACCCATGCCCAGCGGCCAGGTGATGGGTGCACAGCGTATCTTCAAGACCGATTCCACTTCGTCAAGCAGCGTCATAGGATCGCGCCCGTCCCGATCCAGTTTGTTGATGAACGTAATGATGGGTGTGTCGCGCAGGCGGCACACCTCCATGAGCTTGATGGTGCGCTCCTCCACGCCCTTGGCGCAGTCAATCACCATGAGCGCAGAATCCACCGCCGTGAGCGTTCGATAGGTGTCCTCGGAAAAATCCTCGTGACCGGGCGTATCCAGCAGATTGACGATGCACTCCTTGTACGGAAACTGCATCACCGAAGAGGTAACGGAAATGCCGCGCTGCTGCTCCAGTGCCATCCAGTCGGAAGTAGCGTGACGCGCTGCCTTGCGGCCCTTGACCGCGCCGGCCAGCTGAATCGCACCGCCAAACAACAGCAGTTTTTCGGTGAGTGTGGTTTTGCCGGCATCTGGGTGCGAGATGATCGCAAACGTGCGCCGCCGGCCGATCTCATGGTCGAGCATGGAGCAAAGCTCTTCGTGGGAAAGCGGTTATTTTACCAGATTGAAATGGACAACCAGCTTACAACGGCAAACTCAGAATCGAGGCATCTTCCCGTCCGTGTTCGCCGGGGTAATAATTTTTACGCAGGCCAACTTCGTCGAAGCCGCGCGCGTGGTACAGTCGCTGTGCGGGTTTATTGGACGGACGTACTTCCAACAGCATTTGATAGGCGCCGCGTTCACGCGCCAGTTCGATGAAATGCTCCAGTAACAATCGGCCGTAACCTTGACGCTGCCATTCCGGCGCCACGCAGATATTCAGCAGATGCGCCTCGCCAACTACCAGCGATAGAACGCCGTAACCAGCGATGTCTCCACCTAATTCCATGATCCAGCAACCGTAGCCCACACGCAGGCAATCGCGGAAGATACCTTCGTTCCAGTGAAACCGGTAGGCACGCTTTTCGATTTCCATGACCGCGTGCACATCTTCTTCGCGCATGGGCCGGTAGAGTGGTGATTCAACGATGGCGACTACAGCGCTCATGCACCCCTACCTTTGATCGTACGCACCGCAAACTGAAGATCCACCCAGGCTTTGCGTTTCTCACTCGGCGAGCGCAGCAGATAAGCTGGATGGTAGGTGACCACCACGGGTATGCCGTTCACCTGATGCACCTGACCTCGCAGCTTCCCGATGGGGATATTGGTTTTGAGCAGATTCTGGGCGGCGATGCGTCCCAGCGCGAGGATCAGTTTCGGCTGTATCAACGCGATCTGGCGTTCCAGGAACGGGCGGCACAGTTCCGCTTCCTCTGATTTTGGATCGCGGTTTCCGGGTGGGCGACATTTAAGGATGTTGGCGATATACACCTGCTCGCGTTTCAGACCAATCGCCAGCAGCATGGAGTTCAACAATTGTCCCGCACGTCCCACGAAGGGCTCGCCCTGCTTGTCCTCGTCGGCACCGGGCGCCTCACCGATCACCAGCCATTCTGCCTGTCGGTTGCCCACGCCGAATACGGTTTGGGTACAGCCGGCGCGCAGGCCGCAAGCCGTACAGGCCTTGACGGCTTGTTCCAGCGCCTGCCAATCCATTAATGAAATGGCTGCTTCGCGTGCATCCGTGGGAACGTTTGGTACTCCAGCGGGCAGCGTGGCCGCTGGATTCGTCAGCTGCTCGCGTCGCGCCCAGATTGGGATGCCGAGATCATGCAAATTGCGGGCACGTTGAATATCCATACTCAATCACTGCGGGTGACGGTGCGCCAATCGGCGACGTACGCGCCACAGCGCCATCAATAGCCCGGAACAGGCATAGATGAAGAACACGAAGAACAGCACCATTGGTGTGCTCAAAGACAACACGATGATGGCAACTGCGACAATCAGAATGGTGGTGAATGGCACGCGGCCATGCAGATTGAAATCCTTGAAACTGTAATATCCGATGCTGCTCACCATAAGCGCGCCCGCTCCCACCGTGAGTACATAGGCAGGAATCACCAGCGCCGGGCCAGGGATACCCAGATCCACACCAAACCAGACTGCGCCTGCCACGATGCCGGCAGCGGCAGGACTCGGCAAACCCTGGAAATAACGCTTGTCCACCACGCCAGTGCGGACATTGAAGCGTGCCAGCCGCAGCGCGGCGGTGATGGCATAAAAGAACGCACCCAGCCAGCCGACTTTGCCCCACACCGAACCGTAATTGATCATGTCCCTGAATGCCCATTCGTACATCACGAGCGCCGGCGCCAGACCAAACGACACCATGTCCGAAAGACTGTCGTATTCCTTGCCGAAGGCGCTTTCGGTGTGTGTAAGCCGCGCGATGCGGCCATCGAGACCGTCCATGACCATCGCCGCAAACACCGCAATGGCCGCCGGTTGGAAAAAGCCAGCCATGGCAGCCACGATGGCGTAGAAGCCAGCGAACAGTCCGGCGGTGGTGAAAAGATTGGGCAGAAGATAAATGCCGCGACGACGCGGTCCTTCAACGCCTGCGTCGTCGGTTTCGCTGATCTGCTCGTCAATACCGACTTCGGTATCAACATCTGGATCAGGATTCATGGGTTCCTGCATGACATGTCCTCGGTTCGAGAACACTATGATGCCATGACCGGCAGCGAGGGGCGAACCGGTGGACCTTCAGATTCAGCGTTTGCGGCCTTGCATGCGTTCCCGCAGGGTTTTGCCTACGGTTTCGATGAGCTGGGTGCGTGCCCGGATGCGTTCCACCTTGATAGTCGGCATACCGGCCTCGATTTCAGCATTCAGTTGCTTTGCGAACTGACCGCTCTGGATTTCCTTCAGAATGTCGGTCATCGCGGCACGCGATGCCTCGCCGATTATGCGCGGACCACGAGTATAGTCGCCATACTCAGCGGTGGTGGAGATGGAATCGCGCATGCCGGCAATGCCGCTGTTGTAAATCATGTCAGCCATCAGTTTCACTTCGTGCAGACAGGCGAAGTACGCCACTTCCGGGGCATACCCTGCATCCACCAGGGTATCGAATGCTGCTGCAATCAAATGCGTGAGACCACCACACAACACTGCTTGTTCGGCAAATAGGTCCGTTTCGGTTTCTTCGCGAAAACTGGATTCGATGATTCCGGCACGTCCATGACCCTGCGCCCAGGCATAAGACAAGGCCAATGCACGCGCATTGCCACTGGGATCCTGATGCACGGCCATGAGCGCCGGTACACCGCGATCCGCCAGATACTGCGCACGCACCTGATCGCCGATGCCATTGGGGGCAACCAGTATCACATCGAGGTCATCGCGTGGAATGATGCGCTGATAATGTATGTTGTAACCGTGAGCAAATATCAATGCGCCGTTTTTTCTGAGCTTCGGCACCACGATTTCCTCATACACCCGCGGCTGAATCTCGTCTGGGATCAGCATTACCACGATGTCGGCCTTGGCCACCGCCACGACCGGCTCCGCCACCTGCAATCCGGCGGATTCCGCCGCCGCGCGCGAAGCTGAGCCTGCTCGCAAACCGACGCTCACATTCACGCCAGAATCCTTGAGATTCATGGCCTGCGCCCGCCCCTGTGAGCCGAACCCCAAGACAGCGACGCGGCGCGCCCTGATCAGCGAAGGATTGATGCCGGTATCGTAAAGAACTGTGGCCATGTAACTCCCCTGTGGCGGCATCACGCTAACCGTAGGCGGCGTCGAAATCAACTGGCCGCGGTTTTAGATACCCTATACGCGGCTCGGTTACGCCCGCTAGAATACGGTCTTTGCAACATAAAGCTGCCACCCGCATGCGCACTTCTCGATTTCCACTTTTTACGGTCAAGGAGACTCCCGCCGACGCGGATACCGTAAGCCACCAGCTCATGCTGCGCGCCGGCCTCATCCGCAAGCTGGCAGCTGGCATCTATACCTGGACACCCTTGGGCCTGAGGGTTCTGCGCAAGGTGGAGGCCATCGTACGTGAGGAGATGAACCGCACCGGAGCCATCGAGTTGTTGATGCCGGCGATCCAGCCAAGGGAATTGTGGGATGAGTCGGGGCGCTGGGACAAGT
>JBOIBD010000022.1:0-24118 GCA_050739415.1 Gammaproteobacteria bacterium
GTTGCCGATGTCCTGCAGGGTCTGGATGCGACCGAGGCCGCGTACATAGATGAACTGTCCGCCCTGCTGGTAAAAACCTCCGCCTGCATTGCTGTTGTTGGCCGCCAACGAGTTTTCTACCTGCGTGGCAGAAAGTCCCAGTGCCGCGACCTTCACCGGATTCAACAGCACCTGGTACTGCATGTTGCCACCACCAAAGGCAGAATCGTCGGCCACGCCAGGTACCGAGCGATACTGGGGTGCGATCACCCAATCTTCCAGCGTCTTTAGTTCCATTGGCGAACGATCGGAACTTTGCAGCACGTAGCGATAGACGAGGCCAGAGGGTGGCGACATCGGTGAAATCGACGGCGACACGCCCGACGGCAAGGTAATGCCGGGCAGCCGGTTGTAGACACGCTGACGCGCGAAGTAATGATCGGTACCATCCGAAAAGGTCAGGGTGACATCGGAAAGCCCGTATAACGAAATCGAACGCTTGGTAACCAACCCCGGTATGGCGTTCATGCCGAGCTCGACCGGCACGGTAATCAAGCGCTCGACTTCTTCCGCCGAGTGTCCCGGCCACTGGGCAATGATTTCTACCATCGGTGGCGACAGATTCGGGTACGCGTCCATCGGCAGGATTTCGTACGCCCACACCCCGGCGGCCGCTATTGCCAGAGCCAGCAGCACCGTCAGCAACCGCTGTTCCAACGCAAACGCGATGATACGGTTGATGATCGAAGCCGGACGCCTCGATTCGTCTTGTGGAAGTGGTGTGTTCATTGTGTCTGGATGAAATGCAGGAAGATGCTGCCGTCGATCACTACCTGGTCTCCAGCTTGCAGGCCGTCAGGAATCACGAAGCGGTCAGCGATGCGCGAACCCAGAGTCACCGATCGACGCATATAACTGCCATTTGATGACACGACGTACACGAATGGCAGGTTTTCGTCATCGCGCAAGACCGCCGCCACTGGAATCAGCAGTCCGGTGTGCTGCTCGTGCGACTGGATGTGTACTTCCACATACATCCCTTTCTTCAACACGCCATCGGGGTTATCCAGACGCACTCGCGCGCTCACCGAACGCGTGTCGGGATTGACCACGGAACCCACATTGGTGACCGTACCGGGCAGTAACTTGCCACCATCGCCAAGGTCGACCTTGGCGGCATCGCCGGTTTGCACTTGGTTGATATCGGTGCCGAACACCTCGGCCATAACCCACATCTTCGAGGTATCGGCGATGGTGAAACACGGCGTTGTGCCGGCGGCAAGCGTCTGCCCCGGCGCGATGGATTTCCCGACCAGCGTGCCCGATATGGGTGCTCGGATCACCCCCTGTGCAGATGCGATCGGCTTGCCGGCACGGATATCGGCGATGGTTTTTGAATCCATATGCAGCGCAACCAGTGTCTGCAGTGCCGCATCACGTGCGGCATCGGCATTGACTGCGGCTGCCTGAGCGTCGGCATTTTCCCGCTCCGAAATCGCCTGATGCTCATACAAATCACGGTCGTTAGTGGCGACCGCATCGGCCGCCTTGGCAGCAAGCAGCGTTCCGCGGTAGGCGCCGACAGCGGTGGTGAAATCAGGCGAATTCACCAATGCCAGGGCTTGGCCTTTTTTTACCTTCTGCCCGAGTGTCACGAGCAACCGGGTGACCGGGCCGGAAAACGGCGCTGGCACGTCGGTCGCACGATTGTGGTCGAAATCGACTATTCCCGTGGTGGTGACCTCGTTGCGGTACTGCGCTAGTTTTACCGTGATGAGGCGGATGCTTTGTTGCTGCTCTCGGGTGAGCGTCACGTTATGCGGCGTGCTCGAGGACTGCACGGATTGCGGTTTGCCGGAGCACCCGACGAGCACCACGGATGCGAAAAGGATGCCAGCCAGCCGTCGGCTGAAATTGATCGAGGCCTGCCGCTCCGACTTCAGTGCTGACCTGCTCTCGTTAGCTTCCCCGGGCTTGATCCCGGAGCCAATACAATTTGTGGAATTCATGCGCTATCTGCCTTCATTGTTTGTCAAATTCCGGGTGATGCCACCAGCCGCCGCCCAGCGCCTGATACAGCGCTGCTGTGTCGGCGAAACGTTCAGCTTCAGCTTGGATTAAGCCGATCCGTGCCTGCTGGTAAGCCTGTTCGGCTGAGAGCAGTTCGAAAGTGCCGATGTAGCCGTGTTGCAACTGGAGTTGCGAAAGATCCAGAGTGGTTTTAGCGGCGCGTTCGGACGTTGCCGCTGCTTGCAAACCTTTAGCATCCTGTTCCAGGGCCACCAACGTATCAGCGACGTTCTGGAAAGCCGTGAGTACAGTGCCGCGGTATTGCTCGGCTGCCTCTACGTACGCGGCCTTCGCCGCGCGTTCCTGATGCTTCAAGGTGCCACCCTCAAAAATCGGCGCGGTCAGCGATAATGCCAATCCCCAGAAACCTGTCCCCGATGTGAACACCTTCGAGATTTCGAGGGCGGTGCTGCCGGCATCCGCGCTCAATTCTATGTTCGGCAAGCGTTCCGCGGTCGTGATCCCAATCTCAGCGCTGGCAGCGTGCAGATCGGCGCGCGCCTGCCTCACATCCGGTCGTTGTGCGACCAGCTGCGACGGCAAGCTGATTGGGAGATCCCACGGGAGCTGCAGGTCAGCGAGTGTGAGTGTCCCGGCCGGCGCTCGATCAGGAAATGCACCAACCAATACTGCAAGCGCGTGTTGCGCTGCAAGCTGTTGCTTCATAAGTGCCGGTAACGCCTCTTCGGTCTGCGCCAGTTGTGACTGCTGGGCGGCGACGTCGAGCCGGCTGGCATCCCCACTGCGCAAACGCAGCTGCAGAATGCCGAGACTTTGCTGTTCGAGCGTGACCATCTTGCGCGTCGCTTGCACTTGTTCCCGCAAGGCCGCTTCCTCGACCGCTGTAACCACCACGTTCGACGTCAGCGTTGTCCATGTGGCAATCATCTGAAAGCGCACCGCTTGCTCTTGTGCTTGGAGTGACTCAACAGTGCGGCGATTGAGCCCGAAGAGATCGGGTGTATAAGAAATGCTCAGCTGCGGCGTAAACAAGTTGTACTGGAAGGCGTTGTTGTTCGGCACCGGCGCCAATGAGCTGGGTTGCCGCTGACGGCTGGCATTGAAACTTGCTGACACGCTGGGGAAAAATGCGCCGCGTTGCGCCAGCACATCTTCGTGCGCGACCTGTAACGCTGCCTGCGCCGCCTTGAGGTCATGGTTGTTCTTGAGGGCCTCCTGAATCAGTGCATCAAGTGGCTGGGAGTGAAACAGCGTCCACCAGTCACCGGAAATATCGGCCCCGCCACTGAAATGTTGTGCTGCGCCACCTGCGACATCTGGGCTCGACACCGTGGCTGCGATCGGATGCCGTGTATAACCGCTGACTTGCGGTGCCGCAGGCGGTTTGAAATCCGGCCCGGCCGCACAAGCTGTCAGTGCCAACACGACCGACAGCGCCTGAGCCCACCGCCACAGCCGCGAAATCAGTGTTGTCACATCTTTCGGAAAGCGGTGCCTGCGCCATTGGCTCGGCCCGTACCGATCTGAATTGGTTGCAAGGTTGTCCGTACTACCGCGGCGCTTTAAGCGCAAGACGGCAGTGACATAATTCCATGCCCCATTAAAACAATCACTGGACATGATCTTATCCAAATCGAAATGAGCCTGATTATGTACGGCCTCTTCATTGCCAAGACAGATACAAACAACTTACATCCAGTCTACGGCGCGGCCTTCATGCGGCTCACAGCAAAATATTGGTGTGGTGGCTAACCCTGCTATGGTGCGGGCATCAAACCTGAGGCATTGCCTACAGGCATCTACACGGCTTCACGCGGGATTAGGTTTTCGGAGACTTAAATGTAATAACGAGGCGGGTCGCGAGCGTGGTAGGTATTTACGCGGAGGGAATGGAAACTATAGGCCTGTACAGGAACTGTACCTAGATTGATTGTGGGTGGTGCCACGAGCGTGGGAGGAGCGGCATATAAACCAACCAGACCACTACCCACCATACATATGGTACATACGTGTCCAGGTGGCTCAGGTAGTAACTCGGTTGAATGATGAACAACCAAGGCAAGTTGGGCGCCGGCCACAACCAGCGCCATAGTCATCATGACAGCGCGCAAGCGCTTCGCCGGAAGATTGCGTAACCGGGTTATCACAGACGGATCTGTATCAGATAACATGGGACGGTATATACGGCATCAAAATACTGGCGTCAAGTGTCGTGCCAAATTCAACGGTCGTTGCAGGGACGTAACAAAGATCACGCCTTCGATTCTGACAAGTAGCATCATTCCCCGTGCTACACAAACGGTTTTGGCATAGGAGGACATTAATGATTTCGTGATTAGGGGCTTCGCCTACACATCATGTTTCATGATTTTCCGCGTGGCAGAATAAGGATAGCTTCCAATCCGCCTTCTGGATGATTATGCAGGGTAAGCGTGCCGCCATGCAGCAAGGCTACATTGCGCGCGATGCCCAAACCCAGACCGGTACCACCGCCCGCCTGACTGCGGGCTTCTTCCAGACGGAAATAGGGTTCGAAAACTTTTTCCAATTGATCTTCGGGTATACCCTTGCCAGTATCGCGCACATGGATCGTCACTGCCGCATCGCCGTCTTCAACTCTGATGTCTGCGCGTTTGCCATAACGCACGGCATTGCCGACCAGATTCTCGAGACAGCGCCGTAATGCCTGCGGACGACCGCTGAATGCGCGATGAATGCTGCCTTGCAAGCCCACCGTCTGACCGGTTTCTACTGCATCCGCTTGCACACTCTCCAGCAGCGCCATGAGGTCAATGGGCTGCGTTTGTTCACTCACCTCCAGTCCACGCAAGAAATCGAGCGTGGCATTGGTCATGTTTTCCATGTCCCGCAGATCACGCACTAGCTTGTCCTTGAGAGTTTCATCTTCCAGCAGTTCCGCCCGCAATCGCATGCGGGTGATGGGCGTCTTGAGGTCGTGGGAGATGGCGGTCAAAAGGCGGGTTCGATCTTCAACGTAACGCACCAGCCGCGTCTGCATTTCGTTGAAGGCATGCGCTGCGCGGCGCACTTCCGCTGGACCGGTCTCCGGCACCGGCGCGCGGCGAATGTCGCGGCCCAGTTCATCGGCAGCGGACGAGAGCGCGGACAGCGGCCGTGTCATCCAGCGCACCGCGATGAGCGACAGCACGATCACTGCAATCAGCAATACGAGTATGTCCACCAGCAACGGGTAAGGCCAGCCGGCTAGTTGTAGCGGCCGCAGAAAATCCAGGCGCACCCACGCGCCGTCAGTGAGTTGTACCTGCGTAACACTGCGGGTGCGGTAACCCACTTCAAAAGGCGCACTGCGAGCCTGTTCCGGTACTGGCACGTGCAGCATGTAACCGCGCACCACATGGCCAGAAAGTTGCTGTCGCAGTTGTGCCTGGAATTCTGCAGCCTCCGCATCCGGTGGCAAGGCACCGGTAGGATCATCGGCCTCGGTTTCAAGTGTCACTGTGAGACGCGGTGACGTAAGTATGCCCGCCACCTGGGCACGATCGCTTGCGGGAAGGCTATCCATCAGGCGCACGGCATCGACATCACGCTGTACGAATTGTTGGTTGCTGAACGTCACCAGCGCCTGATCCCGTTCATGCAAGCTCAGGAACGTGGCAACAATCTGCGCCACGATGAAACCGGCGATTAGTACCAGCATCAGGCGGCCAAACAGCGAACGCGGCCAAAGGTGCAGCATTATCTTTCCACTTCCACCGACAGTGCGAACACGTAACCCTCATTGCGCACTGCGCGGATGATGCCCGGTTCATGACCATTGTCCCGCAGACGCTGTCGTAGCCGGCTCACCTGCACGTCCACACTGCGATCGAACGGGGTGTTGCTCTCGTGGCCGCGTAGCAATTCCATGAGCCGGTCCCGCGACAGTACTGTATTGGGGAATTGCAGGAAAATACATAACAATCGGTATTCGGCACCCGACAGCGGTACGACCATACCGTCCGCAGTTTGCAACTGACGCGTAGCGGTCTGGAGTTGCCAACCGTCGAAACGAAACATACGCACATCTTCGGGTTGCAGATTCTCGGGTAGACTGCGGGCGCGACGCAGTACGCTCTTGATGCGCGCCAGTAGTTCGCGCGGATTGAAAGGCTTGGGCAGATAATCGTCGGCGCCGGTCTCAAGACCGGCGATGCGGTCACCTTCCCCGCCGCGGGCGGTGAGCATGATGACCGGCATAGTTGAGCGCTGGCGCAGCTTACGACACAAGCTGACACCGTCCTCGCCCGGCAGCATCAAGTCCAGCACCACCAGATCGAAACGTGCATCTTCCATGGCCTGTTCCATAGAAGGTCCATCCGGCACGGTGGTTATGCAATAGCCCTGACGCGTGAGGTACTCTTCCAGCAGTGCACGGATCTCCGCGTCATCATCAACCACAAGAATATGATCGGGTGCACTCATGTCATCCTGTTTCTCAAAACTTGCCAAACAGAATTTTAACCTGTAGCTGTGTCCAGGCTCGTGCGCCAGCAGGCGGTTTTGTATCAAAGTGTAACAGGCCGGTTTGTGCCGCACGGCGATGAGAAAATGAGCCATTGTGGCCTGCATGCCAGGTGAACTTATGCACCTTCAGCACGTCAGAACTTAACTACCTGCGCGGGATACAACTTATTCTTGTTCGTGGATAAAACACTCGCTGCCATGTATCAATCCAGATCAAGTCACCACTCGTTTGCCGCCGCCTGGCTGGGCATGCTCGTGATTATTGTGCCGGCGATGGCACTCGCCGCTGCGAACACCGATGTGATACAGGCACCGCACTTTACCCATCCCTTTACGCTGGTGCAGTTGACCGACATGGCGCTCAGTAACAATCCGCAGACGCAACTCGCTTGGGCGGAAATCCGCTCCAGCCAGGCGGGTGTGGAATTGGCGAAGGCGGGGTACTGGCCTCAAATCAGCGCTGATTACGCCATCACCCGCAGCCGCACCGTGAACTTCAGCGGTGAATCCAACAGTGCCCAGACTGTTTATTCACCCAGTATCAGCCTGAGCTATCTGTTGTGGGATTTCGGTACCCGATCCGGCACTCTGGATGCAGCCAAGTTCGAGCTCACCGCAGCTGAACTAACCAACAGCCAGACAATGCAGGATGTAATCCTGGCGGTAGAACAGGATTATTACCAGGTGCTGGGACTTCAGGCGCTGGAACAGGCCGATGAACTGAGCGTCAAGGATGCCGAAACCAGCCTGGATGCCGCGCGCCAGAACCAGAAAGCCGGCCTTAGCACTATCGGCGATGTGTATCAGGCAGAAGCGGCACTGGCGGGCGCCCAGCTCACACTGCAACAAACCCAGGGAGACCTGGCAGTGGCCCAAGGCACCTTGGCGGTGGCCGTGGGCTTTCCCGCTGATACCCTTCTGAAGCTCGCACCCTGGAACCCGAACGTAACTGCAGTCATGCCGGAGCAAAGCATGGATACGCTCTTGGCACAAGCGCGCAATGCACGACCGGAGCTGCTGGCCTCCAAGGCCAGCGAACAGGCCGCGGTTGCCAATCTGGAGGCGACCAAGGGCCGTGGCCTCCCGAACATTGCGCTGGCAGCCGATGATGGTCGAACACGTACAACCAGCGACGAAGGGAGTCAAAGCTCAAGCACGTATAGCGTCGGACTGACTTTGAGCATTCCGCTTTTCGCCGGCTTCGGCGATGAAGCCGCCAACAAACAGGCGCAAGCCGCTATTGATATAAGCCAAGCCACTACATCGCAATTAATGCAACAAGTGGAGCTGGAAGTCTGGCAGGCCTATCAAAATCTGCATACTGCGCTGGTCAGCCTGACTTCCGCCGACACTCAATTGAAAAGTGCACAGCAAGCCCAGGATGTGGAAATTGCCCGTTATCACATCGGCCTGGATCCGATCCTCATTTTGCTGACGACGCAGACAGTCGTCGCCAACGCACGCGCCCAACAAGTGCAGGCAAGGCTCAACTGGTTCACGGCACTAGCGGCTCTCGGCCATGCCGTGGGTGGCCTCGAAGCACCGAACGCAGAAGCGGAGTTACCTTGAACAGAAAAATCAGATTCCTCACGGTCGGCGGTCTGGTGGTCGCCATTCTTATCGCGTTGGTGGCCTGGCGTGTGATCAGCAACGCGAGTGCTGAACGCCGCCGGCCGAGAGATCAGGCACTGCCGGTTACCACGGCCCTCGCCAGCGTTCAGCCCATGCCCATCCTGCTGCAATCCGTGGGCCAAGTGCAGTCGGAACACACAGTAAACATACAGCCGCAGGTGAGCGGAGTACTCAAACAGGTATTCTTCAAGGAAGGTCAGTACGTGCACGTGGGACAACAGTTATTCCTGATTGATCCGTCGCCGTTTAAAGCCGCGCTGACCTCCGCCAAAGCCACGTATTTGACTGCCAAAGCCCAGGCAGACCGAGAAGCGCCGCTGGCCGCCAAGGATTACATCTCGCCACAGGATTACCAGAGCGCTCTGGCCGCCGCCGCGCAGGCACAAGCCACATTGCAGCAGGCACAAATCAACCTTTCCTATACAGATATCCGTGCGCCGATTGACGGTTTGACCGGCAACCTGGTGGTGAAAGCCGGCAACGTAGTCTCACCCACCGCCACCACTCCGCTGGTTACCATCAACAAAATGAAGCCGATCCTGGTGCAATACAACATCCCCCAACAGTTCCTGCCGCAAGTGCGTCAGTACAATGCCGAGCACAGCATAAAAATATTCATCACGAATGAAGATGGCACTGGTAACCTCGGCGAAGGCAATCTGGCGTTCATTGACAATACCGTGAATACCGCCACCGGCACAGTGATGCTCAAGGCGGAGATTCCCAACAAAAACGTGCAGCTGTGGCCCGGCCAGTATGTAGGCGTGAATACCCAACTTACAGTGCAACCCAAAGCCGTAGTCGTCCCTGCCACAGCCGTGCAATCCGGCCAGGACGGCAACTTCGTATATGAAGTAGTGGATGACAAAGCTCAGGTACAGAACGTTGTCGTGAACCGTCAAGTCGGTGACTTGGCTGTGATCACATCAGGTCTCAAGGGCGGTGAGCGCGTTATCACCGAAGTGTCGCGCAACCTGCGTCCCGGACTGGCGGTGGTTCTGAACACGCCCGCGCCGACAGCCGGCAGTCACGCCGGCGCAACGCAAACCACGCCATGAAAGTGAATCTTTCCGCGCCGTTCATCCACCGCCCGGTGATGACCACGGTGCTGATGTCGGCGCTGCTGATTTTCGGCCTAGTGGCATATTTCACCCTGCCGGTCAGCGAACTGCCCAATGTGGATTACCCCACGATTGCCGTCTACGCCAGCCTGCCGGGCGCCGATCCCGAAACCATGGCATCCTCAGTAGCCACGCCGCTAGAACGCCAATTCAGCACGATTGCCGGCATCACCTCCATGAGCTCGGAGAGCACCACCGGCAATACCCAAATCACGCTGCAATTTGATCTGTCGCGCAACATTGACTCCGCCGCCGCGGATGTGCAAAGCGCCATCTCCCAAGCCATCCGTCAGTTGCCGAACAACTTGCCCCAGCCTCCGCATCTGCGCAAGGTCAATCCGGGCGATTATTCCATCATCTACCTGGCGCTCACCGCACAACACATACCGCTCACCCAACTGGATGATTTCGCCGAGACACGCGTGGCCGAACAGATATCCATGATCTCGGGTGTCGCCCAGGTAAATGTCTTCGGCTCTCATACCTACGCCGTACGCCTGTATATGAATCCCTATGCCTTGGCGGCCCGCAACCTGTCGCTCACCCAAGTGGCCACAGCAGTGCAGAACGGCAACACCAACCTGCCTTCCGGCACCATGTACGGCGCCACCCAAACCTACACGGTGCAGGCTAACGGCCAGTTGACCAACGCCGCAGCCTACAACCATCTGATCGTCGCGTATCAAAACGGCGCACCGGTGCATCTTTCCGATGTCGGCACGGCGGTGGACAGCATCCAGGAAGACAAACAGCTCACCCAGTATTTCGACAACACACAGGGTAACCATCAGATACAAACAGCCATCGTGATGGGTGTACAGCGCCAGCCCGGCTCCAACACCGTGCAGATTGCCCAGCAGATCCGTGACTTGATCCCACAACTCACCAAGGACGCACCGGGCGACGCCAGCCTGCACGTCATGTACAGCCGTGGCGATTACATCAACGGCTCCATCAATGAAGTGAAGTTCACCCTGATACTTGCCATCATTTTGGTGGTGGGTGTGATCTTCGTATTCCTGCGCAACATCCGCGCGACCATCATCTCGGCGCTGGCGCTACCCACCTCCATCATCGGCACCTTCGCATTCATGGAAGCCATGGGTTACAGCCTCGACAACCTGTCGCTCATGGCACTGGTGCTGTCAGTGGGTTTCGTGGTGGACGATGCCATCGTCATGCTGGAAAACATCGTACGCTACCGCGAGAAGGGTGAATCGAGCCTGCGTGCCGCGCTGATCGGTAGCAAGGAAATCGGCTTCACGGTGGTATCCATGACTCTGTCGCTAGTCGCGGTATTCCTGCCCCTCATCCTCATGGGCGGCCTGCTGGGCCGTCTGTTCCGTGAATTCTCCCTCACCGTGGCCATCGCCATCCTGATTTCCGGCCTGGTCTCACTCACGCTCACGCCGATGTTATGCAGCCGCTTTATTAAGGAGAGCGGAACTCATGGAAAAGTCTATGGAACACTGGAGAAAGGCTTTGAATGGATGCGCGATTGGTATGTCCGCACGCTCACCTGGTCGGTGAATCATTGGCGCACCATGCTGGTGGTCGCTGGTCTGATGCTGGTGCTCACGTTCTATCTGTTCATCGTGGTGCCGAAAGGCTTCATACCCAGCGAGGATACCGGACAGGTCATCGGCAATACCGAAGCGCCGAGCGGCATTACCTTTGATCAGCTGCAAGCGCTGCAAAACCGCATCGCCAAAATCGTGCAGAAGAATCCCAACGTGGCGGATGCCATGTCCAGCGCCGGCCAGGGCCAGGGCGGTGCGGCCGGCAGCAACAACGGCCGGCTGTTTATCGGCCTCAAGCCCATGGGCGAACGCAGCGCCAGCGCCGACCAGATTATCCAGCAACTTCGCAAGGCGGTAGCACCGGTGCATGACATGCAGGTGTATTTCACCAACCCGCCGGCTATCAATATCGGCGGCGGTTACGGCGGCGGCGGCCAATACCAGTACATATTGCAGGGCCTCGATGTCGACCCGCTTGACCAGGCGGCTGAAAAATTTCTGCCTGAGCTGACCAAGGTAGCAGGTTTGCAAGACGTGGAAAGTGATCTACAACTCAACAACCCGCAGCTTAACGTCAACATCCTGCGTAGCCAGGCTTCAACCCTAGGGGTGAACGCCACGCAAATCCAGTCCACGCTTTATGATGCCTATGGAGGCAACCAGATCAGTACGATTTTTGGTTCAACCAACGAATATTACGTCATCATGCAGTTAGCGCCGCAGTTCCAGCAGAACCTGTCGGCGCTGAACGCGCTGTACGTACAAAGTGACAACAACACGCTGGTGCCGCTGAACAGTGTGGCCAAAATCACACCCGGTGTCGGGCCGTTGCAGGTAGATCACTACCAGCAACTGCCATCGGTGACGTTTTCATTCAACCTGGCGCCGGGAATTTCTCTCGGCGACGTCACCGGACCTATTCAACAGCTTGCTAGCAGCACGCTGTCATCCGACGTCACCGGTGTGTTTGCCGGCAATGCCGCAATCTTCCAGTCATCCCTGGTTGAGCTGCCGATCCTGCTGATTATCACCATACTGGTGATCTACATGGTACTGGCCATTCTCTACGAGCACTTCATCCACCCTATCACCATCCTCACTGCTATGCCGCTGGCGATGGTGGGGGCGCTGCTCACCCTTATCATCTTCGGTCAGGAATTAAACGTCTTCAGTTTCGTGGGTCTCATCATGCTGGTGGGCTTGGTGAAGAAGAACGGCATCATCATGGTTGATTTTGCCATCCAGATGAAGCAGGAAGGAAATCTCAGCGCCCGCGATGCGGTGATTGAAGCCTGCAAGGTGCGCTTCCGTCCCATCATGATGACCACCTTCGCCGCCATTCTGGGTGTGCTACCCATCGCCATGGGTACAGGTATGGGCGCAGAGTCCCGCCGGCCACTGGGCATCGCAGTGGTGGGTGGCCTGATCTTTTCTCAGGCGCTCACGCTTTACATCACACCGGCTTTCTACGTGGCCATGGAACATTTCGCAGAGAAGCTGCGCGGCTCATCTCATGCACACCCACCTACACCCCTCAAACCACAAGAAGGTGGATAATCGAGAATCTCACCTAGACGAAGTAAATGGAGAGAATCATGGCTCACCCGACCAATGTTTTACTTAGCAGCGCACTCGAAGGTTATGTGGCTCACTCGAAAGGTAAAGGGTCGTCTCCCGGTTTGGTGGTGATGATGGAAGCTTTCGGTATCACTGGCCATATCCAGGGTGTGTGCGAGCGTCTCGCCAGAGCCGGCTTTGTGGCAGCAGCGCCGGATATTTTTCATGGTGACGTGATCAGCTACACGGACACCAGCAAGGTCATGGCGAAAATCCCCACCATCCGGGATGACCAGGTATTAAGTGAAATCGGACAGACCATTACCTGGCTGGGACAGCAGAAGGGCGTGGCTAAAGACCGGCTCGGTATCATCGGCTTCTGCATGGGCGGCCGTTTCGCGTTTTATGCGAACTGCCGTTTCCCGGACAAACTGAAAGTGGCCGTTGGATTTTATGGTGGCGGCATCGCGCCGGACGGCGCCGATCGCTTCGGGCGCACGCCGCCTATCAGCGAGGCGGAGAAGATGCAGGCGCCGATGTATTTAGGCTACGGCGCAGACGATCAGAGCATTCCTCCCGCGGAACATGCGCGCATCGCGGAAAAGTTATCCGCGCTCAAGAAGCGTTACACACTCGCCGTGTACCCCCGCGCCAGCCACGGTTTTCTGTGTGAGGAGCGTGCCAGCTATGCGCCAGCCGCCGCCGAGCTTGCCTGGCGGGAAATCATCGCATTCCTGCGCACGAACCTCGGCGTGGATTGATCAGACAATCCCTATGAATCAAGGAATTCAGGCGACCGGATGCCGCTTCAACTATGCCGATGGCGGCCCTGAGGGCGGAGGTGGTGGTGGCTGCCCCGGAGGCGGAGGTGGCGGCGGCGTGTAGTTTGGCGCTCTGTAACCGGGCACCTGGTTACCCTTGGCATACATACACTGTGCAAAAGCAATATTATAACGTTGTTGCAAACTCATACCAGTTTGACTTGCATTTCCAGCACCGGCGGCAGTGCCAAACAGCAATCCTGTCGCGGCACCGGCCCCTGCCGCGTTGCTGTTGCCACCTAATAAGGCACCTGCAGCAGCGCCGATCACAGTGCCGGCAACCGCCCCGGCGGCTACCTGGTTATTAGGATTCGGATTTGTACCGAGCTGCTGCTGCGCGTACTGCTGGCAAATAGCGTTATCGCGTTGAAACACCTCGAATGGCATTCCAGGTGCTGGCATCACTGCGATTGTTGGTTCCGTGGGAACCTGTGCGCATCCCACCAGCACCACAACAATGAGAACACCCAACATCATTTCGCGCATACGCACGGTTATCTCCTTACTGACCTGGAGGTGTACCCGGGGGCGGGGTTGCCGGCACTTTCTGCCATCCACCCGGGCAGGAGTTTACATAGGGATAATAACCCTTCGCTGCGGCACAATAATACCAGTATTGAGTCGGTGCCGGACCGGGTGCCGCAGGTTGCGTCTGTATGACCACCGGCGGATTGGCGTAGGGATAGGGATAAGGGTACGGGTAGGCAGGATAGGGGTACACCGGCCCTGGGTAGAGATACCACGTCCCGGCCGCTATCCACCACCAGCCAAGCCTGCTACCGTACCGGCCGTGATACCAGTGGCCACCATGCCAACCGTACGCTGGGCCACGAGCTGCGAAGGTTTGAACCTGTGTCAGGGTCATGAACATCACAACGGAAAACGCCGCCAACAATATCAGCGTCTTTAGTCTGCGCATATAGCCTCCAATTCCATTACAAAATGTTTCCATGAAATCATGGCCGGCGTCAATCGTCCCAAATAGACGTATTAACGGACGTTCGCAACTGCAGTTGACAGTGTTACATTTTGTAACACTTCGACAGCCGACACTCTCAGTGGTTCCGAAACAGGCCGGCGGATGCCGGTGGTGTTGGCTCGATAAGTAGCAGCGTGATTCGATAGGCAACGTTGAATTACTGACAACTGGAATATCCGACTTCAAAATGCGAGCATCTCGATCCCTGCACTACGTAATACCGTAGCTTATGGCCTGCAAAGCGGGTAATGGCTTCAATCGTTTACATTCTTGAAGCGCAACCTGTCCGCGGGTATAGCCTCACGCTTGCATTGACCACGCACACTGATGAAGTCGTTTCCATGCTCCGATCCGGTACCACAAATCAATCCCGGCAGAATCCATTATCCGCTAGTTTGGTTTGTACATATTGGCAAAATTCTGTGCATCTCGTCAGTATTTTTATACTGTCCACTTCCGTTTGCGTTCTCCTGCCGATTCCCATGCTTGTCGTCTCCTCGTCCATAACCACCGGAGTCGGCCGATTGTAGCGATTGCAGGCCGAATACGAAGCGTTCGATGCCGTCGGCTGCGGCGCGTCCCGGACCACAGGCCTGTTATGACCGTATTCGTAGAACCACTCCTACCGCCGCTGGTAAATGTTAGCAGGACAGCAAATGCAGCGATTCTCCGAATAGTTGCCAGCATCAGTCCACACACTAACGCTGCCGAACCTGAAGATTAAGAAGGCCAGCGTGCCCGGGAGATAGAGGCTCGGGAGAAAGGCACGCCAGCCATTCCGGGAGCGGGGGTGCTCCCAGCCGGCCCTCTTCATATTTAAGGACCGGATTGCGTCACGGCGAGACCTCGCCGTACTCACAATTCATCTGTGGAATTAATATAGCGCACGTGAACATGAAATGTGTTACAGCAATGTAAATGTTTGTAAATAAGAAAAGTTGATCATGCCAAAGTGCTCACTGAAACCTCAGTGCATCGATCGGTTTCATGAGCGAGGCCTTTCTGGCCGGATAAAATCCGAAAAATACACCGATGCCGGCGGCCACACCGAAGGCCAGCACGATCGAGATCACGGTGACAATGACGGTCAAGTTTGCGAGTGCCTGCAACAGCCACGCTGCCGTCACACCCAGGCACACTCCAAACAGACAACCGCTGACCGAGATGAAAATTGCCTCGAGCAGGAATTGCAGTAGGATATCGCGGCGGCGCGCACCCACCGCCACGCGGATACCGATCTCGCGGGTGCGCTCGGTGACCGAAACCAGCATAATGTTCATGATACCGATACCGCCCACGATGAGGGAGATTGATGCGATTGCACCGAGTAGCAGCGACATGATGCGTGCGGTATCCGCGGCGGTGTTAAGCAGAGCGGTGAGATTGCGGATACTGAAATCATCCGCACGGCCGGCTATCAGATGATGTCGCTGGCGCAGCAGCGCCTCTATATCGGTTTGAGCCTGGCCCATGACCGTAGGTGAAGCCGCTTGCGCCATGATCAAGCGCACACTGTCAGCAAACTGCGAACCGAATAACTGATGCAGTGCGGTGGATACCGGAATCAGCACGGTGTCATCCTGATCCTGGCCACCCAGGCTCTGCCCTTTGACGGACAACAAGCCAATGACCAGAAACGGGCGGTTGGAAATGCGGATGTTCTTGTCCACCGGATCTTCACTGCCAAAAAGATTGATAGCCACTGTCTGGCCGAGCACTGCCACACGCGCCTCGCCACGGATTTCGCTTTCCGTGAACATGCGGCCTTTGGCCAGCAGCCAGTTATGCGCCTGTAGATACCCCTGTGTGGTGCCGGTGACACCGGTATTCCAGTTGTTGGGCCCATACACGATCTGTGCCGCACCGGGCGCGATGGGCGCGACGGCGGCGATATCCGATAACTGGCCGATGGCGGCAGCATCCCCCAGAGTCAGCGTGGGTGCCGAACCCATGGCGGTGCGCACACCGCCCGAGGTCTGCGATCCCGACAGAATGATGAACAAGTTACTGCCGAGTGCGGAAATGGACTGGCTGACACGGAACTGCGCGCCGCTGCCCACCGCTAGCATGAGGATTACTGCTGCCACACCGATAATCATGCCCAGCATGGTCAGCAGTGTGCGCAGACGATTGGCGCCTAGCGCCCGCCAGGCTTCCGTGACCATGAAAGCCGGAGTCACGACGGCACCTGTGATGCATCACCATGGGGCGCGTCATCCAATACCCGACCGTCACGAAATCGAATCAAGCGTTGCGCATAACGCGCAATGTCCGGCTCATGGGTGACCAATACGATGGTGATACCCTCCTCCCGGCTTAGTTCTTTAAACAGGCTCATGATTTCGTCGCTGGTGACCGTGTCCAGATTGCCGGTGGGTTCGTCCGCCAAAATCAACGAGGCATGGTTGGCGAGTGCCCGCGCGATCGCCACACGCTGCTGCTGGCCGCCGGAAAGCTGGTTGGGATAAAAATCCGCGAAGCGCGCAAGTCCGAGCTTTTCCAGCATCTCGAGTGCACGTTGGGTACGGCGTGCGTGGTTCCAGCCGGCATAAACCAGCGGCAGCTCGACATTCTCGCGTGCGGACAGGCGCGGCAGTAAATTGTAGCCCTGGAATACAAATCCAATAAGCTGGTTGCGAAATTGCGCTAGCTGATCATTTTCCACCTGCGCGACCGCGTGGCCTTGCAGAAAATACTCACCGCTGCTGGGTACGTCGAGACAGCCGAGCAGATTCATGAACGTGGTCTTGCCGGAACCGGAGGGCCCCATGATGGCGACGAATTCCCCAGCGAACACGCTAACGTCCACCCCTTGCAAGGCCACGAACTGGCCTGCGGCCGTATCGTAGTGCTTGCTGAGCTGCTCGGTGCGAATGAGCGGCGTGGTGTTCATCAAAACATCCGGAAGAAATGTCCACTTTCCTGCTGACCGGTGCCCGTACTCTGCAGTCCCACGATCACTCGGTCACCTTCGCGCAAACGGCCGGAGATCACCTCGGTATTCGTGTTATCGGTAATGCCCAGTACCAGCTTGATTGGTCGTGGACCACGCGGCGTGAGCACATACACAGTCGCGCCATTGGGCGCATTATTACTATTGTCACCGGTTGTATCTGCTGTTTCGCTGGAAGCCGCCAGCTTGCGTCCCAAATGCACCCGCAAGGCCGCATTCGGCACCAGCAATACATGGTTCCGCTGGCTGATGAGAATGGTGGTGTAGGCAGTCATGCCCGGCAGCAGGGACAGATCCTGGTTATCCACGGCCACCACCGCGTCGTAGGTGACCACGTTCTGGGTGGTGGTGGCGTTCAGACGCACTTGTTTCACCGTGCCTTTGAATACTCGACTGGGATACGCGTCCACGGTGAATGTCACCGGCTGGCCCACACGCACGGCGCCCACATCTGCTTCGTCCACGGTGGTGTCGATTTGCATCTGGCGCAGGTCCTTTCCGATAGTGAACAGCGTCGGTGTGGAGAAACTCGCCGCCACCGTCTGGCCCACATCCACTTCACGGTTGATGACCGTGCCATTCACTGGCGAACGGATTACTGTGTAGCTCAAATTAGTCTGGTCGTGCAGCAACACGGCCTTGGCTGCCGCGACCGCCGCCTGAGCCGACTCGCGCGCTTCGACCGCCTGATCCAAGTCCGCTTTGGTCTCGTAATCCTGCTTGTAAAGCATGGCGATGCGATCCTGATTGGACTGGGCATAACTCAGCGTGGCCTCGGCACTCGCCAGATTTGCCTGATCCTGCGCCACCTGCGCCTTGAACAGTGTGGGATCGAGCGTCGTGAGAACCTGCCCTGCCTTCACCTGTGAGTTGTAGTCCGCGTAAAGCTTTTGCACGGTACCGGAAACTTGGGTGCCGACACTCACAACCACCACGGGATTGAGCGTGCCGGTGGCCGTCACCGTCTGGCTGATATCACCGTAGCCGATGACTGCGGTCTGGAAATGACTGAAACGTTCAGCAGCGCGAACATGCCACCAGTGCATAATCAGAAGAGCTACGATTATTATGACTGCCGCGGCGAGAATATATTTGATTGTGCGTTTTTTCGATGACACGACGATGGCTCCGGATTCAAGGTGCGCTGTTGGATGATGTGTAACCGCCAAGGTTACCGACATCGAGACTGCCGATGGCTTTGGCCAGGGAAGCTTTTGAGATATATAGGTTGTAACGGCTCTGGATTTCCTGGTTTTGTGCCGATATCAAAGATGCATTGGTACTCAACACATCCAGGATGTCACCGACTCCGGCTCGGTAACGTCCCAGTGAAACCTGGGCAGATGCCTGAGCACTTTTCAATAGATCCTCGGCAGCTATCAGAGCATTCCCGGCAGTGATGAGTGCGGTATATGACTGGAACACATCCAGCGACACCTGGTTCTGAATCTGATTGCGCTGGGTAACGGCGAATTCCAGTTGCGCTCTCGCGAGATGCACTTGATAGGTGGTTTCAAATCCGCTGAACAACGGCACACTCAGGCTAAGCCCATACACGGTATCGTGACTGGTGCCCTGCTCGGCTGAATGCAAATATTGCGGTTCGGCGAACGCTGACAGGCTCGGCAGGCCTGTCGACTGAGCCACCGTTACGCTGTCTTGGGCAGATTTAATTTCAGCTTGTGCGGCCGCCAGATCGGGCCGTACCGCAATGGCGCGCGCGATAAGATGTTTTAGATCGACATCATCTTTTGTGCTCATCGTTTCTTTGGACACCGGCTTGATTTTGAAATCAGCATCGGCTGGCAGGCCCATGACATTCGCTAGTGTGCCATGCGTAGTGGTGAGCACACCTTGCGCCTGGGTCAGGGTAAGCACGGCCTGGGAAAGCGCGGTTTTGGCCTGCAATACATCACTGATGGTGGCAGTTCCGGCGGTATGCCGTGCCACGGCCGCATCATAAGCTGCCTGGTTTGAGCGCACCGATTCCTGGCTGGCGCGGACGGCTTCCGTCGCAGCCAGCAGATCGTAATAGTCCTGGATAGCAGAGAAAAGCACGTCCTGGATTTCTGCATCTTGGCTGAAATCCGCTGCGAACAGAGCTTGCTTGTCACTCTCCGCCTGGGCGCCGCGTCCGCCAAAATCCAGCAACAAGTACTGTAATGATAGGGATACATTGGTCTCGGTCTGGGTCACAGGTGTACCACCCTGGGGATTGGGATCTACATGGGAACGCTGCAGAGTTGCGGATAGATCCGCACTCGGTAGATAGGCGCTACGGCCTATGCCCAGTTGGGCCGCGGCGATCTTGGTGTTGACCCAGGCGGCCTGGGTTTGGGGGTTGTTGCACAACGCCGTGTCGGCGACCTGCATCAGATCCAGCACCCCGTATGCATTGTTGGCGGGTGCGCACGCATAAGCAGGTATACGACTGTTGGGAAGACTGGCCGGGTTTGCACCCACATAGGATTGGGTACTCAGTGGATCGATATCCGCAGCCATGCCCGCGACCGGCAACCAGGCGAAAATCAAAGCCAATGTGGCCGCCGTCATAACCGCAGGTCCACCAAGTAACTTGGGCATGCGGGCAAAAGCAGCGTTACGCGTCTGTGGCCTGTTTTCCATAGCACTCATAGTAGAACCTGAATATGAACAAGGTGTTTCTACATCTCTGCTATTTGTAAATGATTATTTCTGCAGAATACGCCTGCAACAATTTGTTACATTTCCGCTCCGCCAATGTATCCGACTGCTATTACACTAGGGATGTCATGAAAGACATGCCCACAAAAATCCTCATCATCGATGATGATCTGCGCACGCGTGCATTACTGGAACGTTACCTGAAAGACCAGGGCTTTTCCGTTATCGCTGTAGAAAACGGTCGCACACTCGAACAGATGTTGGCCGAACATCACGTCGATCTTTTGATATTGGATCTAATGCTCCCAGGTGAAGACGGGCTATCACTCTGCCGTCGTCTGCGCGGCAGCGGCATCACGCTACCCATCATCATGTTGACTGCCAAGGGCGATGATGTGGACCGCATTGTGGGTCTGGAAGTCGGTGCGGATGACTACGTTTCCAAACCCTTCAACCCGCGCGAGCTGGTGGCGCGTATCAATGCGGTATTGCGGCGCCGGCAACCCGTGGCCGCGCCCGGTGCGCCGGCCCCAGAGGAAATCGTGATCCGCTTCGGTGATTGCGAGTTGAACCTGGGCACACGCACGCTGAAAAAATCCGGAAAACCACAGGCGCTCACGACCGGCGAATTCGCGGTGCTCGAAACCCTCGTCACGCATCCGCGCCAGCCGCTGTCACGCGAAAAACTCATGGAACTCGCTCGCGGCCGTGAGCACGGAGCCTACGACCGCAGCATGGATGTACAGATCTCGCGTTTGCGTCGTCTCATTGAAGACAAACCCTCGGCACCCCGTTACGTACAGACTGTCTGGGGCTTCGGCTACGTATTCGTGCCGGGAGAAAATAGCGAATGAAATTCGTGCCGAACACGCTCATCGGCCGTACTGCCCTGCTCATCGCGCTGCTGATCATCATCAGTCAAGTGGCCTGGTTCGGCATCGTACGTATATTCTTCATCCCGCCGTTGCGTGCAGAACATGCCAATCCCGTGGTCAGCACTATCGTCATGGCGCGGACTGCACTGGAAACACTGCCTGATGACAAGCGCCAAACTTTCCTCGACGATATCAATTCACATCAAGGTTTTCGCATAATCCAGGACGGCTCACAACAAAGCGTATTTAACAGTTCTGCTGAAAAGCCACCCGGTGATCTTGAAGTCAGTCTCAAGCAAACTTTCGGTTCCTCGATGCTCCTCAAGACTGAGCCTGCAACGCATGACCTGTGGATCCGCTTTCCAGTCAGGAACCAGCTGTACTGGCTGGTATTGCCGCGTAACCGCTTTCATCCCCTGTTTCCGCTGGATCTGCTCATCTGGGTGGCGCTGGGGCTGATCATTGCGTTCATAGGTGCCTATCTGGTTATCTTCCGGCTCAATCGGCAACTGCACAAAGTACTTGAAGCGGCGCGCAGTATCGGCCGAGGTGAAGCACCCGGCCCGTTGCCGGAGATCGGAACGTTGGAAATCCGTGACTTGAGCCGCGGCTTCAATCAGATGGCAGAGGGGCTCCAAAAGCTGGATTCAGAACGGCGGCTCATGCTCGCGGGTATCTCGCATGATCTGCGCACGCCACTCACGCGCCTGAGAATCGGCATTGAACTGGCAAATAATGGGGTGGAACCAGCACTCAGTCGCGGCATGGTCCACGACATCGAGGACATGGATTCGATCCTCATGCAGTTCCTCGACTACGCCCGCGATGGCAGCGAAGAAGCACCGCAATTCGCAGATTTCAACCAAATCGTGTTCGACGTATGCCATCGCTACAATGTGACGGGCAACCGCATCAAGACCGAGCTAGCTGAATTTCCCGGATTTAGTTTCCGCAAACTCGCCGTACGCCGCATGATTTCCAATCTCATAGACAATGCGGTCCGCCACGGTGGCAAAGATATCGAGGTGCAAACCAGGAAATTGGACGACCGGATCGTGCTGGAAGTGATGGACAGGGGGCCGGGAATTCGCAATTTGAGCCTCAGTGAAGTTATCAAGCCCTTCGTGCGGGACGATACATCTCGCGGTCAGCAGACCAGCGCCGGACTCGGACTCACCATCGCCGAGCGCATCGCGAAGATGCACGGTGGCGAGCTGCATCTGGCCAACCGCGAGGGTGGCGGCCTGGTGGCTACAATTGAAATCGTGTCCCGCTAACCAAGTGCAGCCGCACACGGTACGTTCTCGGTAGTATCCTACTGCCTTCGCAGGGGGTAAGGGGTCCACCTATGAACGATCAAAAGCCGTCTCACGATAAAAGCTTCGCTGAATCACTAGCCATGGGCGCGACCAGTGAAAATCCGAAAATGTCGGAGCGCGCCGCGAAATATCTGGATGAGCAGATAGCGCATCTTCAGCGCGAAGCCGCGCTGCACGATCTGCACGCCGAGAACCTGAAACTCCAGAGCCAGGCACTGCGCTCGCAGCACAAGCAATTACGTAGCCAGCGGCTGCACGACCGCATCCGCACCGTGTATCAGTCGGCTCTGAGCCTGGTGGCGCTCTTGGTGCTCGCCATCATCGCTTATGGCTTCTATTCCGCGGCCACCGATCAGTCGGTGGTGGTGAACCAGTTCCAGGTGCCGCCCGCATTTGCCGCGGAAGGCAACAGCGGCACCGTGGTCGCAAGCGCGTTTCTGGACCGGCTGAATACCCTGCAAGCTTCGACGCGTTCCTCGCAGGCAGCGCGCGCTCTGCAGGACGCCTGGAGCAACAACATCCAGTTGCAGGTGCCGGATGTGCATGTGTCGCTGGGCGATATCCGCCGCACGCTACATCAATGGCTCGGCCACGAGAGCCAGATCAACGGCGATCTCGTACAGCAGGGTAATCAGATTGTACTCACGGTGCGCGGCACGGGTTTTGCCGCCAAGACTTTTACCGGCACGCCCGATGCTCTGCCCACACTCATCAACAATGCGGCCGATTATGTCTTTGGCCAGGCCGAACCGTATTTCTATGCCGCTTATCTGGAAGAAAACAGCCAGGATGCACAGGCCATACAACTGCTCCAGGCCGACTTCCCAGGGGCGTCGGCAAGGGAAAAACCCTGGATCCTGAATGCCTGGGGTAATGCTCTAGCCGATCTGAACCAGAACGCCGCCGCCGCGGATAAATATCGTCAAGCCATCCGTATCGACGCGAAAATCTGGTTGGTGTACGGCAACCTGGAAGACTCGCAAATATCACTCGGTGAAGAAGAGGTTGCGTATCAAACCGGCATCGCGTTTGAACGTGCCATACGGCGCGGTCACTGGTTCGCCGCCCAAGCGCAACCGATCCAGTACACCGCTGTGGATTATCTGCGCATGGACCTTCCGGCCGTACACCGGGAATTGCTGGCGGATGAAGCTGCCCACGGTGGCCAGGGTACACAACTGGGCCAAGATGCGCCTTATGTTGCCGAGATGCTGGCGCGCATGCACGACAACCGGCAGGCAAGCTTCACCTTGCAGACCTCACCCGGCGTGGGCAGCGATCATTATGTGATGGCCGAGACCAGTTTCGTGCAGGGCTTCATGGCGCTCGAACAGGAAAACTACGTGCAAGCGGCAAGTGACTTGAAAACCGCCGAAACGATGGTCACGGAGTACTCAAATGTATGGTCGAACTTCCTCACCAACCCGGCCTGCTACCTGGGTTTGGCTGAGGAATTCGCCGGTCAACCGGACCAGGCCGACGCCGTGATTGCGCAAGGTGGCCATTTCGTGGATTGCTACCGCTTCAAAGGAGACATCGCCGACCATCGCAATAACTGGACACAGGCGCAGCAGGATTATCAGGCGGCGGTCGCGCTCGCGCCTTCACTGCCCATGGCGTATCAGAGCTGGGGCTTGGCGCTGCTGCGGCACAAGGATTACCAAGGCGCTATCGAAAAATTCCGGCAGGCCAACCAGCGCGGACCTCACTGGTGCGACCCGCTCAAATACTGGGGCGATGCGCTGGCCGCGCAGGGCAACTACAAAGAAGCCATCCAGAAATATGCGGAAGCTGCCAAATACACTCCCGGCTGGGGCGCACTGGAACTGGCTTGGGGCCAATCGTTGGACAAACTCGGAACACACAAAGAAGCCATGAGCCATTACCAAGCCGCGCAGAGTAATTCTGGAAGCCTGACTGCGGTCGAGCAAGCAACACTCACCAAGCTACTCAGGTAGGTCACGTAATTCTTACTCCCTCTCCCTCGATGGGAGAGGGCAGGGGTGAGGGTGAGTGAAAGGATTCACGAAAACTCTACGGATTCACCAGACCGATGCGGAACGCCTTTTGTGGAAACACTTACGCAACCGTCAGTGCGCTGGTTATAAATTCCGACGCCAGGTTCCCTTGGGAAGTTACATCGTTGATTTTGTATGCTTTGAAGCTGATCTTGTCATCGAGGTGGATGGTGGCAAGCACATGT
>JBOIBD010000023.1:0-23974 GCA_050739415.1 Gammaproteobacteria bacterium
TACGAGGGTTTGCTGCGCAAGGCCAACCTCAAGGGCTATGGGGGCACCGGATTGCGATAAAGGGCACCTCTAAAAATCGATCTTTTGTTTTCTGGGGGTGTTAGAAATGACCTCGGAAGCCTCATGTACTAGCGTGTACACTCCGGTTCCTCGGTCATTTCTGCCTACCCAGAAACCAAAATCTCTGATTTTTAGAGGCGTCCTAAACAGGGTTTGAGTCGCGTCCGGCGAGCCGGGCGTATTTCTGGGAGCAGGACTATGAAAGTACGTACATCGGTCAAAAAGATCTGCCGCAACTGCAAGATTGTGCGGCGCGGTGGCGTGGTGCGGGTTATCTGTTCGGATGCCCGCCACAAGCAGCGCCAAGGCTGAGAATGGCTCGAACAGTACCTTACAGATTGATTTAAGCAGGAAAAACAGGCAAAATCATCCGTTTTCGCCGGCCCCAAGGCGGCGTTTATACGCAGAGGCAGAACAGACATGGCCCGTATCGCTGGCATCAACATTCCGGCCAACAAGCATGCCGTCATCGGCTTGCAGAGCATTTTTGGCATCGGCCGGAGCCGCGCGCAATTGATTTGTGAAGTCGCGGGCATCAAACCCGAGACCAAGGTGAAGGATCTGACCGAAGCCGAGGTGGAAGCGCTGCGCGTGAATGTCACCAAGTTCAGCGTGGAAGGCGATTTGCGCCGCGAGGTTTCGATGAGTATCAAGCGTCTCATGGACCTTGGCTGTTATCGCGGTCTGCGTCATCGTCGCGGCTTGCCGGTGCGTGGTCAGCGTACGCGTACGAATGCCCGCACCCGCAAGGGCCGTCGCAAACAAGCCACCAAATAACCGCATTCGAGACAACAGGATACGACATGGCAGAAGAAGCCAAAGATTCCAAAGATACTCAGGCACCGGCCGAAGCGGCAGGTGCTGTAGCCGCGCCCGCAGCCGCCGCAACGCGCAAGCGCACCAAGAAGACCGTGGTGGACGCCATCGCCCATGTGCATGCGTCCTTCAACAACACCATCGTCACTATTACTGACCGGCAAGGCAACGTGTTGTGCTGGGCGACTTCGGGTGGCTCCGGTTTCCGTGGCTCGCGCAAGAGCACGCCGTTCGCGGCCCAGGTGGCAGCCGAGAAGGCTGGTACTGCGGCACAGGAATTCGGTGTGAAGAATATGGAAGTCCAGGTCAAGGGACCGGGACCCGGTCGCGAGTCGGCGGTGCGTTCGTTGCACAACATTGGTTTCAAGATCGCCAACATCTCGGATGTGACGCCAATCCCGCACAATGGTTGCCGCCCGCCCAAAAAGCGCCGCGTCTAAAGACTTAAAGAGGTTAAATAGAAGATGGCTCGTTATCTCGGACCCACATGCAAACTCTCACGGCGCGAGGGCACGGACCTGTTCCTGAAGAGCAGCGTCAGACCGCTCGAGTCCAAGTGCCATCTCGAATCACAGCCCGGCCAGCACGGTGCCAAGCGCAACCGGCTGTCCGACTACGGGATACAGCTGCGCGAAAAGCAGAAACTGCGCCGTATGTACGGCGTGCTGGAGCGCCAGTTCCGTCGTTACTACAAAGAAGCGGCACGCCGCACCGGCGCCACCGGCCAAACGTTGCTGCAGATCCTCGAGTGCCGCCTCGACAACGTGGTCTACCGTATGGGCTTCGCTGTAACCCGCGCCGAAGCGCGCCAGCTCGTGGGTCACAAGGCCATCGAAGTGAACGGCAAAATCGTCAATATTCCTTCTTATTCGGTGAAGGCTGATGACCTGATCACGGTGCGCGAGCGTGCCAAGAAACAGTTGCGCATACAGTCAGCACTCGCCATCGCCAAACAGGTCGGCATCCCGGAATGGCTCGAAGTGGATGAGACCAAGTTGAGCGGTAAGTTCAAGGCCGTGCCGGAACGCACGGACATCCTGCCGGACATCAACGAGAATCTAGTAGTCGAGCTTTACTCCAAGTAATCGTTTAATTCACAGCTTTAATCGCGAGGGAACATTCCCATGCAGGGTTCAGTTACGGAATTTTTGAAACCACGCCTCGTAGGCGTGCAGGCACATTCGGAACATCAGGCACGCGTGGTGCTGGAGCCACTGGAACGTGGTTTCGGCCACACGCTCGGTAACGCGCTGCGCCGCATCCTGTTATCCGCGATGCCCGGCTGCGCCGTGGTGGAAGTGGAGATCGAGGGCGTGCTCCACGAGTACACCACCATCGAAGGTGTGCAGGAAGATGTAGTCGACATCCTGTTGAACCTCAAACAGTTGGCCATCCGCATGCATACACGCGATGAAGCCACTTTGACCTTGGTCAAGAAAGGTCCGGGCGCCGTTACCGCCGCGGATATCCAGCTGGATCACGACGTAGAAATCGTGAATACCGACTTGGTGATCGCGCATCTGAACAGCGCCGGCTCCATCAACATGAAACTCAAGATCAAGCGCGGCCGCGGCTACCAGCCGGCGAATCAGCGCGCGACCTTCGAGGAAGAAAGTCGCCCCATCGGACGGCTGCAACTGGATGCATCTTTCAGCCCAGTGCGTCGCGTCACCTACACGGTGGAAAGTGCACGTGTGGAGCAGCGCACCGATCTCGACAAGCTCATCATCGAGATCGAGACCAACGGCACCCTGGATCCGGAAGAAGCCATCCGCCGCGCTGCCACCATCCTCTCGGATCAACTCGCTGCGTTCGTGGACCTGAAGGGTCGTGAGGCAGGTCGCGTCGGCGGCGAAGCGCATTTCGATCCGGTGCTGCTCAAGCCGGTGGAAGAGCTGGAGTTGACGGTGCGATCCGCGAATTGCCTGAAGGCTGAGAACATCAACTATATTGGTGACTTGGTGCTCAAGACCGAAGTGGAACTGCTCAAGACCCCGAACCTGGGCAAGAAGTCCCTGACCGAGATCAAGGATGTACTTGCGCAGCACAGCCTTACGCTCGGCATGAAGATCGAGAACTGGCCGCCGGCGAGTCTGCAGAAAACCGCATAAGGAATTTTTGTCATGCGTCACCAGAATACCGGTCGGCAGTTAAGCCGCAACAGTGCGCACCGCGAAGCGCTGATGCAGAACATGGCTGCGGCGCTGCTGCGTTACGAGACCATCCGCACCACCGTGCCCAAGGCCAAGGAATTGCGGCGCGTGGTGGAACCGCTCATCACACTTGCGAAACAGGACAACGTTGCCAAACGCCGCCTGGCCCATGCACGCCTGCGCGATGATGAAGTGGTAGCCAAGCTGTTCAATGATCTCGGCCCGCATTACCAGACACGCCCCGGCGGGTACACCCGTATCCTGAAACACGGGTTTCGTCCCGGCGACAAGGCGCCCATGGCCGTGATGCAGTTGGTGGATCGCGATGCCGCTGCGAAGGCGCCCGTCGAAAAACCGCTGGAAAAGAAGGCTACGGCGGACAAGAAACCCAAGACCGAGAAACCCGCCAAGGTTGGAAAACCCACGAAGGCAGAGAAACAGGAAACCAAGGCAAAAGCCAAGGCTGAGAAGAAAGCCAAGACAGATAAAAAGCCTGTAAAGGCCAAAGCTGAGAAGAAGCCGGCGGCCAGGAAAGCCGCGAAGAAATCCGAAAAATAATACCGAAGCACAATAGATGCAACACAAGCCGGGTCATCCCCGGCTTTTTTGTTGCCCACGCGCTATACCGCAGGGTTTATTGCAGGGGCCAGACTCGGGGGATGATGAGGATCGCAATCGCCCACATGATGAGATTGAGCGGCACGCCAAAACGCAGGTAGTCGCCAAATCGATAGCCACCCGGACCATAGACCATCAGATTGGTCTGATAGCCGATGGGTGTCGCGAAGCTCGCCGAAGCGGCCATGGCGATGGCGATGACGAAAGGCATGAAGTTCAAGCCTAGTGTGCGGGTGGTGGCGAGTGCGATCGGGAAAACGATCACTGCCGCCGCGCTGTGTGTCACGATCTCAGTCAGCAGCATGGTGATGCCGTAAACCGCGATCAATACCCAAATTGGATTGTGCTGGGTAACAGATAACAACACGTGCGCCAACTCGGAGGCAGCACCGCTCACTTCCAGCGCACACCCGAGGCCGAAGGATGCCGCGATGGTGATCAGCACGGTCAAGTCGAAACTGCGCCGCGCGGTGGTGGCGGTGCAGCAGCGTGCGAGGATCATGAGACCGGCGGCCAGGAACGCCGCCGTGGATAGGGGCAGATATCCCAGTGCCTTGGCCAAGACCATTCCCAGCAGAATCAGCCAGGCCACCCAACTGCGCTCGTGTCGGGGGAATACCGAACCTTCTATTGAACGCAGCAGTAGGAAATCGCGCGAGTTGACGTGACGCTTGAGGAATTCCTGATCGGTTTCGAGCAGCAAAGTATCGCCGGCGCGCAGCTCGATATCGCCGATCTTGCGCTGTATGCGCTTGCCATCGCGCGCCACGGCAATCACCACGGCGGCGTACACGGAACGGAACTTTCCGTCGCGTATGCTTTTTCCGATCATGGAGCAATTCGCTGAAATTACGGCTTCGATCAGCGTTCGCGTGACGCGCGGCGAATCCAGCTTGAATACCTGATCGGTGGCCGGCTTCAGTCCTTTTATGCGCTGTAGATCCACGACAGACTCGGTGATACCCGCGAACACCAGCCGGTCCCCGCCGTGCAGACGCTCTTCCGGGTTGATGGCGGCAAGGATCTTGCCGTCGCGCTCGATCTCCACCAGAAATAATCCCTGCAACTGCCGCAGACCCGCGGACTTGATGCTGAGATTCTCCAGCGGACTGTTGGTTTCCACTAGCATCTCCACGGTGTATTCGCGTGCATTCTGCAACTGGGAGATGACCGGGATACGGTTCGGCAGCAGCCAGCGGCTCATCAGCAAGACGTAGACGATGCCGACTACGGCGCAGGGCACGCCAATCCAGGCAAGTTCGAACAGTCCCATGCTCGGCATGTGGGCCTGCGAGGTTAAAAGGCCGTTCACCACCAGATTGGTGCTGGTGCCGATCAGCGTGCAGGTGCCGCCGAAGATAGCGGCATAACTCAAGGGAATCATGAGTTTGGATGGGGATATCCGGCAGCGGCGTGCCCAGTCGGAAACCGAGGGCAGCAATGCCGCCACCAAGGGTGTGTTGTTCATGAAGGCGCCCATGAAGGTCACGGGCAGCATCATGCGCAGCTGGGCTTCGATGATGGAGCGTGGTTGTCCAAAAATCCGCCGGACGAGATAATTCAAGGCGCCGGTTTCCCTCAAGCCCGCAGCGACTACATACAGTGCCGCGATGCTCAAGACACTCTCGTTGGCGAATCCGGACAAGGCCTGTGTCGGATTCACCACCCCGAACAGCATCAACAGGGTGATGGCCGCCACCATGACGAGATCGGTGCCGATCTGGGTAGTCGCCAGAGTGATGAGGCACAGCACTGTGACCGTGACCGCGATCCACGCGTTGAATGGCATGCCGGTTCCTTGGGTTTTGCCTGAACCTGTGGTCTTGAATGCTAGCGCTTCGCCGCGCGTCGCACCGGTCTATCTTCGTATAAGGTTCTGTGTCGTGCCAGCACCGGTTTCAAGAACCCACCGGTGTAGGAATCTTGACGTTGCGCGATATCCTCGGGCGTGCCGGTTGCCACCACCGTACCTCCACCGTCACCACCCTCGGGCCCGAGGTCAATGATCCAGTCAGCGGTCTTGATGACATCCAGATTGTGCTCGATCACTACCACCGTGCTGCCGCCTGCGCGTAATTGTCTGAGCACGCTCAGAAGCTGGTCTATATCGTGGAAGTGCAGTCCGGTAGTGGGCTCGTCCAATATATAAAGCGTACTGCCGGTATCGCGCTTGGATAGTTCCCGCGCCAGTTTCACACGCTGTGCTTCGCCGCCGGAAAGCGTGGTGGCGTTCTGGCCCAAGCGAACATAGGTCAGACCCACGGCCATGAGTGTTTGCAACTTGTGGGCCACCACCGGGATGGCGCTGAAGAACTGCGCGGCATCTTCCACCGTCATCTCCAGCACTTCATAGATGTTTTTGCCCTTGAAGCGGATGTCGAGCGTCTCGCGGTTGTAGCGTTTGCCCTTGCATACGTCGCAAGCCACGTAGATATCCGGCAGGAAGTGCATTTCCACAAGTATGACGCCGCCGCCCTGACAGGCTTCGCAGCGGCCGCCCTTGACGTTAAAGCTGAAACGCCCCGGCGTGTAGCCGCGGGAACGCGCTTCCTGGGTTTCCGCGAACAACTCGCGGATGGGCGTGAACAAGCCGGTGTAGGTCGCTGGGTTGGAGCGGGGCGTGCGGCCGATGGGTGCTTGGTTTATGTCAATGATCTTGTCGATCTGTTCGAGTCCATCTATGCCATCGCAGGGCGCGGGATCTTCGGACGCATCGTTGAGCGCGCGCGCGGTAAATTTGTAGAGCGTGTCGTTGATGAGCGTGGATTTTCCGGAACCCGAGACGCCTGTCACGCAGGTCATGAGCCCCAGCGGAATCTCCACGTTGATGCCCTGGAGATTATTGCCGCGCGCATTCTTGATGCGCAGCAGACGTTTTTTGTCGAGGGCTTGGCGCTGCTTCGGCAATTCAATGCGCCGCTGGCCAGCGAGATACTGGCCAGTGAGTGAGGCGGGATTTGCGATGATGTCTTCGGGCGTGCCTTGGGCTACTACCCGGCCGCCGTGCACGCCGGCGCCAGGCCCCATGTCCAGCACGTGATCCGCGTGACGGATAGCTTCCTCGTCGTGTTCCACCACGATTACGGTATTGCCCAAATCCCGCAGATGGATCAGCGTGTCCAGCAGGCGTGCATTGTCGCGTTGGTGCAGGCCGATGGAGGGTTCATCCAGGATGTACATGACGCCCACCAAACCTGAGCCGATCTGGCTGGCGAGGCGGATGCGCTGCGCTTCGCCGCCCGATAAGGTCTCCGCGCTGCGATCCAGACTCAGATAATCCAAGCCCACGTTTACCAGAAACGACAGGCGCTCGCGGATTTCTTTCACGATCTTGGCCGCGATTTCGCCGCGCCAGCCGGACAGTGTCAATTTCTCGAAAAAGCCGAGCGCGTCGCCCACGGAACGGCCAGTGATAGCCGGTAGATTTTCACCACCCACGAACACGAAACGCGCTTCGCGTTTGAGGCGTGTACCGCCGCAGTCGGGGCAGAAGCGGCTGCTCAGGTATTTTGCCAGCTCCTCGCGCACCATCTGCGATTCGGTTTCGTGATAGCGCCGTTCCATATTCGGGATTACGCCCTCGAAGGCATGACGGCGTGTCACGGAGCCACCACGCTCGTTCACGTAACGGAACGAAATGACCTCATTGCCGCTGCCATAGAGGATCAGTTTGCGAATTTTCTCCGGTAGTGCGTCAAAATGCGTTTCGATGCTGAACTTGTAATGCCGCGCCAGGCTTTGCAGCAGCTGGAAATACCAAGCGTTACGCCGGTCCCAGCCGCGCACGGCGCCACCCGCGAGCGAAAGATGCGGATGCGCCACAATGCGTGCTGGATCGAAGAACTGCTTGACGCCGAGCCCATCACACGTGGGGCAGGCGCCCACCGGATTGTTGAAGGAAAACAGCCGCGGTTCCAGTTCCGCGAGACTGTAGCCGCAGATTGGGCAGGCGAACTTTGCCGAGAACACCAACTCTTTACGTGCTTTTTTACCGGGAGGCTCGTCCATGTATGCCACCCGTGCGATACCGTCGGCAAGACGCAAGGCAGTCTCGAAGGATTCCGCCAGCCGCAGGCCTACGTCGGGCCGCACCTTGAAGCGGTCGACTACCACTTCAATGCTGTGCTTGCGGCGCAGATCCAGCTTTGGCGCCTGTTCCAGTTCCACCACTTCACCATCAATGCGCGCGCGGATGAAACCCTGGGCACGCAGTTCCGCGATCAGCTCCAAATGCTCGCCTTTGCGTTCGGCCACTACCGGCGCGAGCAGCAGCAGCTTGGTGTCTTCTGGCAACGCCATGACCTGATCCACCATCTGGCTCACGGTCTGGGCCGTGAGATCAATGCCATGGTCGGGGCAGCGCGGGATACCGGCGCGGGCAAATAGCAGACGTAGGTAGTCGTAAATCTCGGTTACGGTGCCCACGGTGGAGCGCGGATTGTGGGAAGTGGATTTTTGCTCGATGGAGATGGCTGGCGACAGGCCCTCGATGTGGTCGATGTCCGGCTTTTCCATCATGGACAGAAACTGGCGCGCGTAAGCCGAAAGCGACTCCACATAACGGCGCTGGCCTTCGGCATAAATGGTGTCGAAAGCGAGCGAGGACTTGCCAGAACCGGACAGTCCGGTGATGACGATCAACCGATCGCGCGGCAGGTCCACGTCAATGTTGGCGAGGTTGTGAGTGCGCGCACCCCGGATGCGGATGGTGTCCATTAGACCCTTGTGAAAAATTGAGAACCATTAACTATACGCCGTCATGCAAGCACGACGCAAAACCCCCAGTCACTCTCTTTTGGAGCGGTGTTACCGCCACGATTTCTTGGAGTTAAGAACACATTCAGACCACAGCGGACTCCTGAGGCGGAACAATCGTTGTGATTCGCGCTATTCCTCAAAAATATGAAGGTCGAGGCCGGTCAAGCGATAGTGCACCGGATGAAATCGCGGTAGGCTGTCAGTATCCTGATCAGGCAGAGAACCGTTTATGGAATACAAAGGGATTATCCTGGCGGGTGGGGCTGGCACACGGCTTTACCCGGTGACACGCGCTGTCAGCAAACAACTGCTCCAGGTTTACGACAAACCCATGGTTTACTACCCGCTATCCACATTGATGCTGGCGGGTATCCGGGACGTTCTGATTATCTCGACACCACACGATTTACCGCGATACCAGGAATTGCTCGGTGACGGGAGTCAATGGGGCATGGTTATCAGTTACGCACCCCAACCCGAACCGGAAGGACTGGCCCAGGCTTTCATAATCGGCCGTCAGTTTGTCGGAAACAGGCCTGCGGCCCTGGTGCTGGGCGACAATATTTTTTACGGACAAGGCATGTCTCAACAGCTTGCCAACGCCGCCAGCCAAAAGACTGGCGCAACGGTGTTTGCCTATTACGTGAAAGATCCGCAACGCTATGGCGTCGTTCAATTTGATGACCATGGTATGGCCTTGGGTATTGAGGAAAAGCCCGCCAAGCCGAAATCGAAGTACGCGGTCACCGGTTTGTATTTTTATGACAATGACGTGTTGGAGATTGCCGGCTCCATCAAGCCCTCGCCTCGCGGCGAACTGGAAATCACCGATGTCAACAAAGCCTACCTGGAACGCGGTGCGCTGCGTGTCGAAGTGCTGGGACGCGGCGTGGCATGGCTCGATACGGGCACGCACGAGTCGTTGCTTGATGCCTCGAATTTCATCGCCACCATCGAGAAACGCCAGGGCTTGCAAGTCGCCTGCCCTGAGGAGATCGCATACGCGCAGGGTTTCATCAATGCCGAGCAGGTATTGCGTCTTGCCGACCCGCTTAAACACACCGGATATGGCGAATACCTGTTGCAGCTGGTGAAAGGCCGGGGGTTTTGATGGAGTTCCTGCCCAGTCGGATTGCGGAGGTAGTGCTGATCAAACCGCGGGTCTTTGCGGATAGTCGCGGTTTTTTTATGGAGACATGGGAAGCCGACAAGTTTGCACAAGCTGGCTATCCCATGCATTTCGTTCAAGATAACCACAGCCGCTCTGTGAGCGGCACATTGCGCGGTCTGCATTATCAGATACAACATCCACAAGGAAAGCTGGTCAGGGTAGTCGCAGGAGAAATCTTCGATGTGGCGGTGGATATGCGCAAGCATTCAGCTACTTTTGGGAAATGGGTGGGTGAACATCTATCTGCCGAAAACAAGCAGCAAATGTGGATACCTCCAGGATTTGCACACGGATTCCTGGTGACCAGCGACCTCGCTGAGGTCGTGTACAAATGCACGGACTCGTATTTCCCACAGCACGAACGCACGCTGGTATGGGACGATCCGGATATCAACATCCGTTGGCCGCTGGCACGCGGGCAGATGCCAATCCTGTCAGACAAGGATAGGGTCGGAAAATTACTTCGTGAGGCGGAGATCTATTCGTGAGAGTGTTGCTTACCGGGGCAGCAGGCCAATTAGGCAGTTCGCTGTTGAAGACGGCATTATCGGGATGCGAGATGTTGTCCAAGGACACAGATTTGGATATTCGCGATCAGGTGGCGTTAGCAAGAGCGATAAAAACATTCAAGCCGCATGTGATCCTAAATGCCGCCGCATACACGGCCGTGGACAAAGCCGAGACGCAACGCGAACTTGCCTTTGCCATCAATGTGGACGGTGTGGAAAACCTGGGCAAAGCAGCGTTGGAATTTGGAGCACGTCTGATACACGTCTCCACCGATTTTGTTTTCGATGGCAAGAAGTCCACTCCGTATCTGCCGGCAGATGAGATGCATCCTCTGAGTGTGTATGGCGCCAGTAAAGCGGAAGGTGAGCATCGTCTGCGGGCAGTGATGGGAAACGCCGCAGTTATTATCAGGACCGGTTGGCTGTACGCGGTTGAGGGCAACAACTTCGTCAAGACCATGTTGCGTTTGATGGCCGAGAAGGAACATCTGGAGGTCATCGCAGATCAAGTGGGCACGCCCACCTCAGCCATGTCGCTGGCGGAGGCGATCTGGAAAATCGTGGCAGCTCCCGACATTCAGGGCACCCATCATTTCAGCGATGCGGGTGTAGCGAGTTGGTATGACTTTGCCGTGGCGATACAGGAAGAAGCACTGAATACCGGATTGCTGAAACGCGCCATTCCAATCAAACCGATAGCGACGGAAGACTACCCCCTGCCCGCAAAACGACCCGCTTACAGCGTTCTGGACAAGCGTTCCCTGATCGACGCGTCAGGCATCACGCCGGCTCATTGGCGGGTACAGCTTCGGAAAATGCTCGGAGAGCTAGCCCATGCGTAGTTTGCTCATTACCGGCGGCGCCGGATTCATTGGCGCCAATTTTGTGCAGTACTGGATCCAAAAATATCCACAAGACAAAGTGGTAGTTCTCGACGCACTCACCTATGCGGGGAATCTGGCAAACCTAGATGCTGCAAAGAATCATCGCGGATTTCGTTTTGTGCATGGTGACATCTGTGATGTTTCGCTGGTCAACAGACTGTTTGAAGAGCAGCGCCTGGATACAGTCGTGCATTTTGCGGCCGAGTCGCACGTGGACCGGTCCATCACTGGCCCCGATGCTTTCATACAGACGAATGTGGTCGGTACCCACGTGCTCTTGCAGGCGGCGAATCGCGCCTGGCTCGAAAGCAAAACCTGGGCAGGCCCTTGCCGTTTTCACCATGTATCTACGGACGAAGTGTACGGCTCGCTTGGGCCAGGTGATCCGCCCTTTACGGAAAACACACCGTATTCGCCGAATTCTCCATATTCCGCGAGCAAGGCCGCCTCTGATCACCTGGTGCGTGCCTATCATCATACCTATGGCTTGCCGATTACCATCAGTAATTGCTCAAACAACTTCGGTCCGTATCAGTTCCCTGAAAAACTCATACCACTCATGATCGTCAATGCATTGCATGGCAAGCCGCTGCCTGTCTACGGTGATGGCGGAAACATACGGGACTGGCTGTATGTTGGCGATCATGTCCGCGGCATAGAGTTGGTGTTGGAGAAAGGCCGGGATGGTGAGACCTACAACATTGGCGGGAACAACGAGCGCCGCAACATTGATCTCGTAAATGAGATATGCATCTTGATCGATAAGGAATTTGCCAAATCGTCTGGACCCATCAAAGATTTTCCAGACTGCCCAGCTGCCTCCGGTCATAAAACACGCGCGTTGATTAAATATGTCACGGATCGCCCCGGCCATGATCGCCGTTACGCGATTGATGCTGCCAAGATTGCTTGCGAATGCGGTTATCAGCCGGCCAATAATTCCGCTGCGGCCCTCGAAGAGACAGTGCAATGGTATATCGCCAACCAGAAATGGTGGCAGCCGCTTCTTTCCGGCACGAAAGCCTGATGTAGCTGGAAAGTGTTCTGAATAGTAAAGAATTGTATTAGGAAAACCACTTCCGCAAACACGGGACGTTCAGGACAGACTAGCCCGTCCCCCATGATAAAATCACTATCGCGTAAACCATTCGTACCACGCTGGCTTCAGCCGGCGGGGTGAGCTTTCCGGCAATCTTTTGGGACCATCCAGCAGTATGAAAGCCGATTCCATGACCGGCACCGAGCGTCGAGCGTCCTTGTCCCTGGCGGGAATTTTCTCGCTGCGCATGCTGGGACTGTTCATGATCTACCCGGTGTTCGCGGTGTGGGCGCGCAGATTGCCGGACGCCACTGCTACCACCATTGGATTGGCGCTCGGCATCTACGGTCTCACACAGGCGCTGTTTCAGATTCCCTTTGGCTTTTTGTCGGATCGGATCGGACGCAAACGCATCATCGCGGCCGGGTTGATACTGTTCGCCATCGGCAGCGTGGTGGCGGCACTGTCCCATTCCATCTACGGCATAATTTTCGGACGCCTGCTGCAAGGCGCGGGCGCGGTCGGGTCGGCGGTGCTGGCGCTGGCCGCGGACCTGACCCGCGAGGAACATCGCACCAAGGCCATGGCCATCATCGGTATGACCATCGGCGCCTCTTTCGGTCTTGCGGTGGTCGTGGGGCCGATCCTGAACGGCTGGATCGGCGTACCGGGGATTTTCTGGCTGACGGCGGTGCTGGCAGTATTGGGCATCGGCGTGTTGTATGTGCTGGTGCCGCAACCAGTTGTGAGCCGCGTTCACCGGGAAGCCGAACCGGTAGCGGCGCTGTTCAAACGCGTACTCACGAATCGCGAGTTGCTGCGGCTGGACTTCGGCATCTTCGTGCAACACGCCATCCTGACTGCGAGTTTCCTGAGCGTGCCGTTTGTGCTCAAGCAGGCGGGCATCGTGCTGCATCACCAATGGTACGTGTATCTGCCAGTACTGGTTGTTTCGATATTGCTTATGGTGCCGCTTATTATCATGGCGGAACGCGGCCGCGTGAAATCCGTGTTTCTGGCCGCAGTGGCCTTGCTGGCGGTCTCGCAGCTCATGCTGCTCTTCGGCCATACCAGTCTGCCATTGGTGTTGCTGGCCATATTGGTGTTCTTTACCGCCTTTAACCTGTTGGAATCCACCCTGCCTTCGCTCATCTCGCGGGTGGCGCCGGCCGAGGCCAAGGGCACCGCCATGGGTGTGTATTCCAGCTCCCAATTCTTTGGCATTTTCGTCGGTGGCGCGCTAGGCGGCTGGCTGCAGGGTGTCTGGGGCCTCGCCGGTGTGTTTGGCTTATGTTCGGTGCTGGCCGGCCTGTGGTGGCTCTCGGCGCTGTTTATGCGGCCGCCGGGCCGGGTCTCGAGCCGGGTGCTGCGGGTGCAAGTGCAGGATGAATCCGCGGCCAGCCGTCTGGCGGAGGAATTGCGCCGGATTCCCGGCGTGCTGGAAGCCGTAGTGGTGCCGGCGGAAGGGGTGGCCTATCTGCGGGTCGGCGCCGGACTCGATGAGGCGGGTTTGGAGGCGGCGGTTTCCGATGGGTAAGAATCCACACCGCTTACCAAGGACGAAACCTGGACCTGCGTATCGAAGTAATAAGCTTGTGGGAGCGGTCGTACCGGCCGCGAAATATCTTTATCGCGGCGGTGACTGCCGCTCCCATAAAATCCCGCTCCTGCAAAATAGCCGGTTTCGCGTGACCGGGCCAGCCCTTGCCCGTAAAATACCGCGTTACCGCCAGGGACTCGGCGGACGGAAAAACCACAGCATCACGAGGATTCAACCATGGCACGCGGCGTAAACAAAGTCATTCTGGTCGGCAACCTGGGCGCGGACCCGGAAACCCGTTACATGCCTTCCGGCAGCGCGGTCACCAACATCCGCATCGCCACCAGCGAATCCTGGAAGGATAAGGAGAGCGGCGAACAGAAAGACCGCACCGAATGGCACCGCATCACCTTCTATAACCGCTTGGCGGAAATCGCAGCTGAATACCTGCGCAAAGGTTCACAGGTATATATAGAAGGAAAGTTGCGCACCCGCACCTACGAGAAAGAAGGTCAGACCCATTACAGCACCGAGATCATCTGCGACAACATGCAGATGCTCGGTTCGCGTGCGGGCGCGGGCAATCCGGATCGCGGCGGGGCTGAGAGCCGCGCGGAATCCGCCCCGGTCCCTGCGGTATCAGCCGCGAAAACCGATAATTTCAACGATGACGATATTCCGTTCTAACCAGTCTCAAAAAATGGTTACTAGCCGCACCAGGAAATAAATCTGTGGACAACCAAGAGCAGCGCGAGAGAGATTCCGAAATAGACATGGTGGATGTTTGGATCATCATCCGTGGGCACGCGTGGTTGTTTATCGCGGTTTTTCTGGTGCTCTTTATTCTCGGTGTAGTCGTGGCGACGCTGCGGTCGACAAAATATGATTATAGTGTTACGGTGCAGATTGGCGGATTTCGCAGCGCTGGTACCGGCAAACTTGAACCCCTCGTACAGTTGGACGCAGTAGTGGATGCATTGCAGAACGCGATCATTCCCGAAGTTCTACAGACATATGCCGATGCACATACCGGGTTCAACCCAGCCACCACCAAGATTCTGGTAACGACCCCTAAAACAGGTGCACAGGTAACCTTGCAAACCCGTGGCACGCTTGCTCAAGGCGCCTTTATGCGGGAAATACTTTCCAAAGTCGTGCAAAGAATGGATCGGGACCAGGGGAGTCTTCTTCAGGAGCGCATAGCTGCTACCAAAGCACTTCTGGCTCAGCAGATAGCCAAGCTCGAATCCGATCAGACAGCATTGGAAAAAAGCCAGCGGGAATTGCTCGCGCACGGCACTGCGGCGGACAAGGCTATGACCGTGCTGCTGATTGATGATCAGATTGCCACACAACAACAGCAATTGCTTGCTCTGAAGCAGCAGCTCAACGTGGATTTACCCACTGCTGTACAGCTCACACAACCCATCACCCCACCTCAGCGTTCCACGAGACCCAGTGGCCTTGGCACAATGGCTTTCGTGGCACTTGCATTCATTCTTTCGGTATTTCTCGGTCTATTCGCGGTATTTATTGCGCACATCAGAAATCTGGCGACCACGCGCACGCCGCCAGTCGCATAGCTCACAACCTTCGATTTGATCAACGGAAGAGGGTTTGGCATGAATGGACATCCAGCATCGCTGGCTGATCAAAAACGCGCCGCTAAAAACAACGGCCCTGCGGAGTCCTTGTTCGTGAATGAAAATGCAGTAGCCGGGCTCAGGACCGAGGTGGCCCTATTTTCCAGCTGGGATCTTACCCCGCGCCAACTCTGTGATCTCGAATTGCTCTTGAGCGGCGGCTTTGCGCCCTTGAAGGGCTTCATGAACCGTGCCGATTATAATCGCGTGGTGGACGAGATGCGGCTCGCGGACGGTACGCTTTGGCCCATGCCCATTACCCTGGATGTGACCCGCGAGTTTGCCAAAAAGCTCAAGACAGGCAGCTCCGTGGCGCTGCGTGATCCGGAAGGTGTGCTCATCGCTGTACTGGAGGTGGACGATATCTGGGAACCGGACATCAAGCGCGAAGCGCTGGGTGTGTACGGAACTAAGGACGAGTCGCATCCGGCGGTGTTCTATCTCAAGCACCGCAGCAATCCCGTATATATCGGCGGCCGTCTCAAGGGTATCGAAGCGCCGACCCATTACGATTTCAAACATCTGCGCCGCACGCCGGCTCAGTTGCGCAAGCTGTTCAACGAAATGGGCTGGCGGCGCATCGTAGCGTTCCAGACCCGCAATCCCATGCACCGCGCGCACCTGGAACTGACCCACCGCGCCGCGAAACAGATTGACGGAAAGCTGCTGATTAACCCCAGCGTGGGCATGACCAAGCCAGGCGACATCGACCATTACACCCGCGTGCGCTGCTACGAGCATCTGCTCAAACGCTACCCGGAAAATTCAGCGCTGCTCAGCCTGCTGCCACTGGCCATGCGCATGGGTGGCCCGCGCGAAGCCCTGTGGCATGCCTTAATCCGCAAGAATCACGGTTGTACACATTTCATTGTGGGTCGCGACCACGCCGGTCCCGGCAAGGACAGTAAAGGCAAGCCGTTTTACGGACCCTACGATGCACAAAACCTGTTCAAGCAGCACCAGGATGAAATGGGCATCGAAATGGTGCCGTTCAAGATGATGGTGTACGTGAAACAGTGCGGCGGCTATACGCCGGAAGACGAAGTAAAATCCGGTGAAACCGTCATGACCATCTCCGGCACTGAGCAGCGCCAGCTTTTGCAGGAAGGCAAAGACATCCCTGACTGGTTCACGTACCCAGAAGTGGTGGCGGAGCTGCGCAAGACCCATCCACCACGCCTGAAGCAGGGCTTCACGGTGTTCTTCACCGGACTGTCCGGCTCGGGTAAATCCACCATCGCCAACGCGTTGCTGGTGAAGCTGCTCGAAATCGGCGGTCGTCATGTCACCCTGCTGGACGGCGACCACGTGCGCAAACATCTGTCCAGCGAATTGGGCTTCTCCAAGGAACACCGCGATCTCAACATCCAGCGCATCGGCTATGTGGCGAGCGAGATCACCAAGAACGGCGGCGTCGCCATCTGTGCGCCCATCGCGCCGTATGCGGCGACACGCCAGAAAGTTCGTGAAATGATCGAGCCGGTTGGCGGATTCTTCGAAGTGCATGTTTCCACCTCACTTGAAGTGTGTGAGCAACGCGACCGCAAGGGGCTGTACGCGAAGGCGCGTGCAGGCATCCTCAAGGAATTTACCGGTATTAGCGATCCTTATGAGATTCCGCTGCACCCCGAGGTCGTCATCGATACTGGATCACGCATGCCCGACCAGGCCGCCAATGACATTCTGGATTTGTTGCGTCGAGAGGGATATCTACAAGCACAACAAGCATAAACTTGTAGGAGCGGTCGTACCGGCCGCGATTCTTAAACCATCGCGACGGAGACCGTCGCTCCTACAATAAATATTATTTGTAGGAGCGGCGATACTCGCCGCGATCAGGATACCGGCAGGAATGAAAAACTCCACAGACAATTACCAGCAACAGCTAATCGAGCGATTGTGTAACCACCAAGCCATGATCGGTATCGTGGGTCTCGGCTACGTCGGCTTGCCGCTGGTGCTCAGGTTCACGGAAGTTGGGTTCAAGGTCATCGGCTTCGACATCGATCCGGATAAAGTCACACGCCTGAATGGTGGCAAGAGCTACATCAAGCATATTGAGGCGGCGCGCATCGCGCAGGCCCACAAAGCGGGTTTTGAAGCTACTGCCGATTTCGCACGCGCTGCCGAGGCGGACGCCCTCATCATCTGCGTACCGACGCCGCTGGACAAACACCGCGAGCCGGATCTGAGTTTCGTACTCAACACCACCGACTCCCTGGTGCCGCACATGCGGGTGGGGCAGTTGCTGTCACTGGAAAGCACTACCTATCCGGGCACCACCGAGGAAGAACTGGTTCCCAGGGTGCAGTCGCGCGGCTTCAAGCTCGGCGAGGATTATTTCGTCGCCTTCTCGCCGGAGCGCGAGGATCCGGGTAATCCGGATTTCACCACCCGGACCATCCCCAAAGTCGTTGGCGGCGTCACACCCGCTTGTCAGGCGGTGGCCGTGGCGCTGTATTCCCAGGTCATTGACCGGGTGGTGCCGGTCAGTTCGCCGCGCGCGGCGGAGATGACCAAGCTGCTGGAGAACATCCATCGCAGCGTGAATATCGGGCTGGTGAACGAAATGAAGATCGTCGCCGACAAGATGGGCATTGATATCCACGAGGTCATCGAAGCGGCCGCCACCAAACCTTTCGGTTTCGTGCCGTATTACCCCGGTCCGGGCCTGGGCGGCCACTGCATTCCCATTGATCCTTTCTATCTCACCTGGAAAGCCCGCGAATACGGCGTCAACACCCGTTTCATCGAACTTGCGGGCGAAGTCAACGATGCCATGCCGGCTTGGGTAGTCAGCAAAGTGACGGACGCACTGAATTCGAGAGGCAAAGCCCTAAAAGGGAGCAATATTCTGGTGCTCGGCATCGCCTACAAGAAAAACGTGGACGATATGCGCGAGTCACCATCGGTGCGGATGATGGAACTGCTGCGTGACAAGGGCGCGATCATTCATTACTCCGATCCGTATTTTCCGCGTTTTCCAAAGATGCGTGAGCATCATTTTGATCTCGCGAGCGTCGCCTTCAGTCCAGAAAACCTGCGCGGATACGACTGTGTGCTAGTAGCGACCAACCATGACGAATTCGATTATGCGATGCTCCAGCAGCACGCAGCCCTGATTGTGGATGCACGCGGGGTGTATCGTCAGCCCGCGCCCAATGTAATCAAAGCGTGAAGCAGGAAGAACTACGTATGAATTCGCGCAAAGGCTTGGTCGAAAAACGTAAAGTGCGCTTCGCCCTGGTTGGCTGCGGACGGATTTCAGCGAAGCATTTCGAGGCCGTTCAAAAGCATCGCGAAAGTGCTGAACTCGTGGCAGTGTGTGATGACAATCCCGCCGCGCTCAAGTCTGCGATCGAGAAGACCGGAGTAAAAGGCTATCCTGACCTGGAGGCCATGCTCAGCGCCGGTGGTTTCGACGTGGTGATATTAGCGACCCCCAGCGGTATTCATGCCCGGCAGGGTATGCAGGTTGCGAAGGCTGGATTTCACGTGGTATCTGAGAAACCTATGGCCACACGTTGGGAGGATGGCAAGGCCTTCGTCAAAGCCTGCGATGAAGCGGGTGTGATGTTGTTCGTGGTCAAACAGAATCGCCGCAATGTCACCATCCAGTTGTTGAAACGCGCCATCGAAAAGCAGCGCTTCGGCCGTATCTATATGGTCAACGTAAATGTGTTCTGGTCTCGTCCGCAATCTTATTACGACAGCGCCAAATGGCGCGGCACCTGGGAATTTGACGGCGGCGCCTTCATGAATCAGGCCAGCCATTATGTGGATATGTTGGACTGGCTGGTCGGCCCGGTGGAAAGCGTTCAGGCGTTTACCGCCACTTTGGCGCGCAACATCGAGGTCGAGGATACGGGCGTGCTCGCCATTCGCTGGCGATCGGGCGCGCTCGGCAGCATGAATGTGACCATGCTGACCTATCCCCAGAATCTGGAGGGCTCAGTCACGATCCTGGGCGAGAAAGGTACGGTGAGGGTGGGGGGCGTAGCAATCAACGAGATCCAGCATTGGGCTTTTCAGGATGCGGACCCGGATGATGAACGCGTGAAGTTAGCCAGCTATGAAACCACTTCGGTGTACGGCTTCGGACATTCACTCTATTATGACAACGTGATCAAGGCACTGCGTGGTGAAGCCGAACCGGAGACCGATGGCCGCGAAGGCTTGCGTTCCCTGGAACTGCTGATCGCCACCTATATATCTGCACGCGACGGCCGCCGCGTATCACTGCCGCTGGACCATTGAGTAGGGGAACGCCGGACTTGACCACGGATGTCCAGATTCACGAGACGGCGATCATTGACCAAGGCGCCAGCGTCGGCCACGGAACGCGGATATGGCATTGGGTGCATATCTGCGGCGGCGCGGTGATTGGCGAACGCTGTTCCCTCGGTCAGAACGTGTTCGTGGGCAACAAGGTCGTCATTGGCAACAACGTCCGGGTCCAAAACAACGTTTCCGTGTATGACAACGTGACACTGGAAGATGATGTCTTCTGCGGCCCGAGCATGGTGTTCACAAACGTCATCAATCCCCGCAGCCAGGTCGAACGCAAGAGTGAATACAAAAATACGCTGGTGCGCAGAGGTGCGACCATCGGCGCCAACGCCACCATCGTGTGCGGCGTCACGCTTGGGGAATACGCATTCGTCGCCGCCGGTGCGGTCGTGAACCGCGATGTGCCGGCCTATGCGCTGGTCGCAGGCGTGCCAGTCAGGCAGATCGGCTGGATGAGTCAGTATGGCGAGCGCCTCGATCTGCCCTTGAAGGGTGATGGTGAGGCCGTATGCAAACATACGGGAACGCGGTACAGACTCGAAGCCGGAATTTGCCGGGTCGTTCCCTGAATGGACATTGAGCACACTCAGGCAATGGATAGCAGCATGGCGCTACACGGCAATTTTTTCTCCTCCTTTGAAAAGGGGGGCGAAGCAGGTAATCGCGGTTTGAAGTCTATGTTTTGTGGGAGCGGCGGTCTCCGCCGCGATAATGCTGGAAACAGAAGAAATCATCGCGGCCGGGACGACCGCTCCCACAGATTATTTTATCCCCTTTTGAAAAAGGGGGACGAAGGGGGATTTTATTCTTCCAGCGGAGTTCGGAAATCCACCCCCGCCCTCTTTTGCAAAGGAGGGGGAATATCCGAACATCGCTCGTCCCGCAGTGGGTAAAGATGAGTCAAGCTCTGGCCGCTGTTCCGAGTAAGTCGAGTGATAAATCACAGCTGAGAATAACGATGGAATTCATTGATCTCAAAACCCAGTACCGCCGTATTGAAAAGGACGTTAACCGGCGCATCAAGAATGTGCTGGAGCACGGCAAGTACATCCTGGGGCCGGAAGTAACGGAACTGGAAGAAAAGCTTGCAGCCTATGTCGGTGCGAAACATTGCATCGCGGTGGCGAGCGGCACGGACGCGCTGCTCATCGCCATGATGGCAGTGAGTGTCGGTCCGGGCGATGAAGTCATCACACCGTCCTTTACCTACATCGCCACGGCCGAGACCGCGCGGGTGCTGGGCGCCAGGCCCGTGTGTGTGGATATTGATCCGCATACCTACAACATTGATCCCGCGCTCATCGAAGCGGCGATCACGCCCAAGACCAGGGCCATCGTCCCGGTCAGTCTTTACGGTCAATGCGCGGACATGGACAGGATCAATGCGATTGCCGAGAAACATGGCCTGCCGGTAATCGAGGATGCCGCCCAGAGTTTCGGCGCAACGTACAAAGGCAAGAGATCCTGTAACCTGTCGCTCATTGGCGCCACCAGTTTCTTCCCATCCAAGCCGCTGGGTTGCTACGGCGATGGCGGCGCGCTGTTTACTAATAATGACGAGCTGGCAACGGCGATGCGGCAGGTAAGCCGCCATGGCCAGGATCGGCGCTATCATCATATTCGCGTTGGCGTGAACGGACGCATGGATACGTTGCAAGCTGCCATCCTGCTCGCGAAACTGCCGATATTTGACGAGGAAGTCAGACTACGTGGCGAGATCGGTGCCCGTTATACACAGCTTCTTCACGGTGTCGTTGAGACGCCGCATATCGAGCCTTTCAATACCACCGTGTATGCGCAGTACACCATTGCGGTTGATCACCGTGACCATGTTATCGCGAGGCTCAAAGTTGCTGGAGTTCCCACAGCTGTGCATTATCCATTGCCCATTCACCAGCAGCCTGCATTCCTGGACCCCGGTATCCAGTGTCCGGTTTCAGAGCATGCTGCATCACGGGTGCTGAGTTTGCCGATGCACCCGTATCTTTCTGTAAAGGTTCAGGAATCAATTGTCAACGCACTTTCTCTTGTTTCGAAAGGCCCAGAGATCGCGACTTACACATGAAACGTCTGTAACTACCTCTACTCGATACACTTTCTGTTATCCGCTTACTATGGAAGCGCATAATGCAAAAGCACAAATCTTCGACCGTATCTCATGTAGCAGGTTTTTCCTATGTTAGACAACGGTTGTTAATGAATCTCTTATCATGGCTTGGTCGTACAAATACCAAGAAACAATATCCAAGATTAGTTTGCATGCCGACGGACTACATAGGGCAACAGATAATTCTCAATGGCCTTTATGAAGAACATATTCTAAATACATTATTCAATGACGTTTTCCTCGAATACATACCCCGATTCTCAGCTACGATGGCGGTTGATGTCGGAGCAAATATTGGTAACCACACGTGTTACTTCTCTAGATACTTCAAAAAGGTAATTGCTTTTGAGCCAAATCCAGTAGCACATAAGATTTTGGAGACAAATATCTCAATAAATGCGATAAACAACGCGGATATATTTGCTGCTGGATTGAGCGATGTCAATGAAGAAATAAAGTTTCGCGGAGATCGTGATGGAAACCTGGGTGGTTCCAGATTTTTAAGAGCCACAGATGAACCAAGAGGAGACGAAATTACACTACCAGTCCTGTCTGGCGATGATTTTATAACGAGATATTATGCGACAGAGCAGATATCTTTGATAAAGCTTGATATCGAGGGGCACGAGTTTAGGGCATTGCAAGGATTGCGTGAAACGTTAATCAAACATAATCCTATCATTTTATTTGAGACACACGGAACCGCAGGGGAATTTGGATCTATCGCAATTTTAAAGTTCCTGTCTGAGCAGGGCTATAGGCATTTTTATGCAATTGAATCTAGTCAACCACTTTGGGTCAAGTCGTTTCTCAGCCGGGTCTTATACCGGCTTTTTGTTGGCGTCAACTATGTATGTTACGAAATTACTACGCCGGAAAATCGGGCGTACTCGCTTATTGTCGGGTCATCTACGGATCTGAAGATAAGCCGATAAAATGCTCGCATGATTAAAATACTCAGAAAGGGGTTCATCAGTGAGACCATCACTGTTACGGTCGGGGCCATTTTTGCCCAGCTGATCACACTTGTGTTGTTTCCTATACTGACAAGGCTATATTTACCCGATACATTTGGGCTTTTCTCAGTGGTTCTTGCCATATCTGGCGTCGCGGCTATCGTAGTCACCTTGCGATATGAATTAGCGCTCCCGCTAATAAAAGATGATGGACAGGCACGAGACCTCATTGTATTGATTATGTTGTTTGTAGTTTGTGCGTGCACGATGCTTGGAGTAGCAGGTTATATTTATTCACATGCAATCGCATCGATTCTGCATACACCGAAAATTGCAGATTTGCTTTGGCTTGTTGGCCCCATGACCCTGGCAACAGCCTTGTTCCAGATGGGCGGTTACTCGGCCAACCGCGTGAAACGGTTTAAGCTATACAGCCTGTCACGCATCGTGCAATCGGTGGTTCAGGGTGGGGTACAAATAATAAGCGGCCTGTTTGCTGCGACCGCATTCTGGTTGATCGTGGGAAGGATAGTCGGGGGTTTATTTGGAGCGTCGGTGCTATTGCCCTGGAAACAGCTTTACAGGCAAAGGTATCCCAAAGCGAGATTGATCAAAGTAGCGGCAGAGCATCACCAATTCCCGAAATATACCTTGGTGGCTGGCGTTATTAATGCTGCTGGCACACAGCTGTCACCACTTTTCATCAGTTTGTTTTTTTCCTCTACGATTGTTGGCCTTTATTCTTTGACGACACGGATATTGAGCTTGCCATCAATTCTAGTGGCACAGGCAATTGCACAAGTATTTTATCCGAACATGTCTGATACAGCGATTTCGAAGGAGGTTGCGCGCGAAAGAATTGAAAATGTCACGAGTTTGCTGCTCTATATATCGGTTCCCGTATTTCTGGGGGTTGCCTTGACGGCACAACAGTTCTTTCCGTGGATATTCGGAAAAGAATGGAGCGAGGCTGGTCTGTACGCAGTCTATCTTGTGCCATGGTTATTGACTGTGTTCATTTCCTCGCCGTTGAGCAGCTACGCCCTTGTCCGGGGACGGCAGCGCACTGCTTTGTATTTTTCAATTTACGAGATCGCTGTTCGCATACCGATACTCATTTTTGGAGCATGGACCGGCTCAATAGAAACAGCCCTCATACTCTATTCTGTATCGGGAGCATTTATATCTGTAGTCTATATCAACTGGATTTTGACTCTTTGTGGTTCAAACATATTTAACTGGCTGTGGAGCATCAGGTATTTTGTAATCGTGTCGGCAGTAATACTGGCACTATGCCTCTTGATAAGATTGCGACTGACTGATATCCAATATGTAATTTTCAGTTTGGTATCTATGAGCTTGTTGGGAATATATGGGTTAACACGGATTATGCGGCACGATTGGAATTGGTGACATGCACGTATTAATGA
>JBOIBD010000024.1:0-22459 GCA_050739415.1 Gammaproteobacteria bacterium
ATCCTGCACCGTACCATGGGCATATTCCGCATCCGTACCGTAGATCACATTGGTGCTGTCGCTAAGTGTGGTGTGCAGTTTGAGCTGTACACCGCCGCTGTTGGCGGCGGCGGTTTCAATGGGTTCGCCCGGCAGATAGTGCTCCGTGAAACTGGTCCAGTTGCGGCGTACGTAAGAAGTGATGTCCAGCTCGCGGTTATCTGTCAGCTGCAACTGACATTTCTGCAGCAGGCGATAACTTTGCGCATCCCGATAGGCGCCGGGCGTGGGATTGGAATAGCGCAGGGCTGGATCCTCGTAGGCGTCCAAACCGTAGATATAGCCAGCGGTGTCCTGGTTGAGGTTAGTGGCTTCCAGCAGGGTCTCACGGCTAAGCGTACTGTCGTCGTGATCCAGACGTAGGGTGAGTTTCTGCTGGTCATAACCGGAACCCGCACGAAAACCGCCATCGTGGGCGGCATTGGCGCTCATGCGATATCCGTCACTACCATTCCAGTTGCCGAGACTGGTCTCCAGTCGGGTGTAATCATTGGAACCGTGTTCCAGGCTGGCACTGTTTTGCGGCACATACTGTGGCGCGCGCGTCAGCACGTTAACGATGCCATTGAGTGCATTGGAACCGTACAGCACCGAACCCGGCCCGCGGATCACTTCCAGTGCATCCGCCTGTTCGGTATTGATCTCGAACATGGCATTCACGTCACAAAATCCTGCCGGTTGAATTGGCACACCGTCTTCCATCAGCAGGAACGCGCCACAGGCGCCGGCGCCGGTGAGCAGCGGAGAACGTAGCGCCATGAGACTTTCCTGACCGCTGCCCTGCGTTACCCATGCGCCGGGTACCGCAGAGAATAATTGAGCGGGCTGCGTCGCGCCAATCAGAGTCAGCGTATCGTTGTCCACGCGTACGGTGTTGTCCGGCAGAATCCTCACTGGAACCGGAGCACCGGTATCCGTCACCGTGACCCTGCCGAGTTGTACGGTGTTGTCGTCTGCCTGCGCCGCAAACGCGACACAGACGGACAACACGATCAACAATGCAACTTCGACCCTCATTCCGGCAAGGCAAATGCAATCACATAATCCCCGCGCTTGGTACTGAGTCCACCATGACCGCCAGCGGCGATTACCACGTATTGTCGGCCGTTGACCGAATACGTCATGGGCGTGGCCTGGCCACCGGCCGGCAGATGATATTGCCACAGGACTTTGCCGGTATGGATATCGAAAGCACGGATGTCATCGTCCATGGTGGCGGCAATGAAGATCAGGCCGCCCGCAGTCACGATGGGTCCCCCGATGTTGGGCACACCCAGGTTCCAGAACTTGAGCACATTGCCAAGCGGCACCTGCCATTTGATAGTGCCGGTCTGCATATCCACTGCTGCCAACTGGCCCCAGGGCGGTTTCACGCAAGGAATCTTGAGCGGCGATAGGAACACGGACCGGCGCATACCATAGGGTGTGCCGGTCATGCGCGCGAATTCCCAGCCGTCATACTGACTGGAATCAGCTTCCGCCTTTAACTGATCGCGTGGAATCAATGCGTCCACAAACGGCAAGTTCATGGTATTGACCACGGCGAGTTGGTGCACCGGATCGAACGCAATGCCGCCCCACTCCACGCCGCCGGCATTGCCCGGCTGTTCAATCGTGGTCTTCAATCCCACCGGCGTGAAAATGCCTTCGGAACGGTATTGCTTGATCAGTTTGCGGCACTTGCCTTCGTCCCAGAACGTCAGCCCCCAGGCATCGCCCGGCGTCACCGACCCTTGACGCACCAGCGGCTTAGGCAAAACCGGAAATGGCTGGGTCTTGGACAGCACTTCGCCTGGTACACCGTCCTGCGGCACAGGCTTCTCCACTATGGGAAATATCGGCTGGCCGGTCACGCGGTTGAACGTAAACAACATGCCGGTCTTGGTGGCCTCAATGACCGCCGGCACGTGCTGACCGTCATGAATCAAATCCACCAGCGACGGCTGCGCCACGGTGTCGTAATCCCAAAGATCGTGATGCACCAGCTGATAGCCCCATACCAGCTTGCCGGTGTCGGCGTTGAGCGCAATCACGGAATCCGCCCAGCGGTTGTCGCCGGGCCGCTCGCCGCCGAAATAATCCGGGCTCGGCGAGGTGGTGGGCACGAACACCAGATGGCGCGCCGGGTCCGCGGACAATGGCGGCCAGGCATTGGCCGCGCCGGTGATTTTCGCGGACTCAGGCGTCCACTCCTTGTACACCGGATTGGAGGGATCGCGCGGAATAGGATCCCAGCTCCACACCAGCTTTCCGCTGCGCGCATCAAAGGCCCGCACAGTACCGCGTTCAACAATCACACCATGGTTGTCACCGATGGATGAACCCACAATCACCTTATCATCGATGGTTACCGGCGGCGAAGTGACGCGGTAATTCTGATCGCCAGCATATTCCGGGACTTGATAATTTATATCGTGTGTGAGATCCAGCACTCCGTGCTGCCCGAAATTTTCACAAGGCTTACCGGTTAGCGCATCCAGGGCCAACAAACGGGCGTCCAGCGTCGGTGCGAAAATGCGCGCGTGACATGCTGCGTCGACAGGTGACTGTTCATCCACCCATAGTGTCACGCCTCGGGAAGCGGCATCGGAATACCAGAGTTTCTTCACATGGCTGTCAAAGCGCCAGCGCAACTGGCCGGTGGTAGCGTTAACCGCGATTACATTGGTCTCGCTGGATGTAAAGTACAATGTGCCGTTGTACAAGATAGGTGTGGTTTCAAAAGTCATCTTGGACTTCCATTCGTCGCCGGGAAAACCCGCACCCATATCGCCAGTGCGGTACGTCCAGGCCACCTTGAGATTCTTGACGTTCTGCGGCGTGATCTGTCTCAGGGTCGAATAGCGTGTGCCGCCGGCATCACCGCCGTAGTAGCTCCAGCCCACATCGGCGGCTGGAGCCGGCGGTGTCTGTGAATCGCTGCATCCGGCTGTCGCCAAGCTGGCCAGCAACATTACGAAGCCATATCGGAAAATCGTGCGCATGATGCATCTCCTGTTTCGGTGACACGGAAAATAGTCCACAAAACGAGGGTCAGCAAGCACAAATATGATGAGCGGAGCCGTTCAGGGCCGAGCGGCGCTTGCGTCGGGATAAGCGGTGGTTCAGGAGTTGAAAAGCTGTGGCAGACGGCTGCGATAACGGCGACTGAAGTTCACGAAGCTGCCGTCCTTGAGCAGGATGCGGTAGTCGCCGCTGTCCCACGGTTGGATTTCGCGGATGTGGCCAATGTTGATGATATGGCCACGGTGCACGCGCGCGAAGTGCTTGGGATCGAGGCGTTTCTCAAGTGACGCCAACGTTTCGCGCAGCGGGTACACCTCACCCTGAGCGTAGATAGTGACGTAATTGCCATCCGCCTCAACACGATCTATCTCCGTGGTGTTGAGGATGAACTCGCGGTTAAGCTTTTTCACCACCAGCCGCTCGATTCCGCCATGGGCGGCCGGTGCAGCTGGTATGGCAGGCGAGAACCGGCTTTCTAGCCACAGGCGGTAAATACGGAATGCATACAGCGCCGCTAGGATCACCCAGTAGCTCATGAAATCTTTGCGATATTCATAGATCCAGTTACTGAGCGTCGTGCCAAAATCGTAGTGCAGGCCGGCTGCGTGGTAGGCAAGTTTGCGCAAACCCACCATACCGCTCACGTGGATGATCGAAAACGGAACTGTCGCCAGCAGATGCAGCGGCACCGTCCATTTCCATGTCCGAGCGTTGATGAGAAAATGGTTGTTGAACCAGGCAATGAAAGGAATCAAAACCAGGATCAACAGAGCACTTGAATATTCCCAAACGGCCGGTTCCCAGGGCGAAAGAACCCGGCCGTCGCTGGCTTTATTGGCGAGTGTGGTGAAAATGTTAACGGTGTTGAACGCCCCGAACAGGCTGACGAAAAACACGCTCTGCCACAGCCTAATGCGGCGGCGGATAGCAGCAGCATCGCTGCGGGAAGTCTTGTCGGTCACGGGCGCCCAGATCAGTGCAGAGTATGTCAGAGCATAATAATACAGCGGTGGGAGGAATGCGGGGACCAGTGGTCCCCGCATAACAGGCTGCTTGCTACCTGAGTTGATGTGTACCCAGGTCCATATCTCTGTGTCTCAGTATTTCAACGGCGTAAGGTCGGCATTCTGCAGCGCGGCGTTCATCTGCGGCAGATCCGCCAGTTGCAACTGGCGCCACTGATTCAAGACGGGCGTCAGTAATTTCTGCTGAAGCTTGAAACCGGTACGCGTATCCGCTGAGGGCGCGGCATCGGCGCTCTCCACGGCCTGTTCAAGGTCCGCCAACGCTCCGCCAAGATAGTTCAGGTTGTTCAGACTAGTGGGCGGCTCTGGCACTCCCGACCAATCTGCAGGACTCGCAGACGTGTTCCCGCCGATTGCGCGCAGTTTCCCGGCGAGCGCCTCGGCCTCAACGGCGAGTGGGCCTTTCACCTGGCCCTTCAGGGCTTGCAACTGCGTGAGCAGTGACTCGACGCTGTGGCTGGCCATGGCGACCTGTACACGCGCCGACTCAATCTGCTGTGCGAACTTGAGCTGATGACTCAGGCTGATGGTAAATACCTTCACGCGTGGGTCTTCCAGCACTTTGAGCCGTTGGCTGTAGCTTTTGCCGTTCACCGAGAGTGTCACGGTGTAATCGCCGGGCACCACCCACAAACCCCCGCCGGGTTCACCGCGATGTTTGAGTGCCGGCGGCTGCGCATAACGCAAGTCCCATACGAAGCGGTGCATGCCGACGCTGGCTGACAGTGGCATGGGCAGAGTGACCCACTCGGCAGTGGAATTGATCTTTGAGAGATCGATTTTGCCCGGTGAGGTATCGCTGCTGTAATGTTGCACAGGGTTGCCCAGATAGTCGTAGATATCTAGCGTTACCGGCGTGTAGGCAGGTGACTTGAGATAGTAATCAAGGTACGCGCCTAACGGCGGATTTTTCGCATGCGGTTCATCGTCCGGCAGCGGTGTACCCACGAAACCGGCAGGCAGCACACGGTAAGCGACCGCCGGCTTGAATAGCCAAGTGCCGGCATTCATCACCTGAGCGGTGAGCTGACGCAGCGGCGTCACGCCATCCATGATCCAGAATGCACGGCCGTGGGTCGCGATTACCAGATCGTTGCCGTGCACGTCGATGTCGCGCACCGAAGTCACGGGCAGATTCTGCTGAAAGCTCTGCCAGTGCCCACCATCGTCGAACGATACGTACATTCCCATCTCGGTACCGGCGTACAACAGGCCGGATTTCACCGGATCTTCGCGGACCACGTTGACGAAATGGCCTGCGGCTATGCCATCCACGGACAGCTGCCAATGTTTGCCGTAGTCATGGGTGACGTAAATATAAGGTTGGTAATCGTTGATCCGATGCCGATCGATCGCCGCATATGCGGTACCGGCATTGAAATGACCGGCTTCGATGGTGCCGACCTTCGACCAGGGTGTGAGCGCGGATGGTGTAACGTTCATCCACTGCTTACCACCATCGCGTGTCAACCATATCAGGCCATCGTCAGTGCCGGCCCAGACGAGGTCTTTCTTGAGCGGCGAGGGCGCGATGGCATAGACCACACCACGGCGCGGACCTTGTACTGCGCTGTCTTTCGCCGTGACAGGATCGAGCGTTGCCGGCACAGTGAGCGTGTCACGGGTAAGATCGGGACTGATCTTGGCCCAGTGTTTGCCACCATCGGTGGTGCGGAACACATACTGGTTGCCGAAGTACAACGCATGCCGATCAGCCTGCGAGAACACCAGCGGCATGGTCCAGACACTGCGGTACAAACCAGGATAGGCGAGTGCCGGACTGACACTCTGGGTCTGGCCGGTGGAAAGGTCGAGCCGGTCCACACCGCCGCCGTAATCGGTGCCATACACCAAGTCGGGGTTGAGCGGATCTACCGCGATGTAGCCACTCTCACCGCCGGCGGTGATTTCGCGGAAGTTCATCATGTTGATACCGTCTGAATCGCTGCCACGACTCGGCACCGAGGCAGCGCCCGAATCCTGCTGCGCGCCGTACACCCAGTAGGGAAAGCGCGTGTCGGTGGTGACGTGGTACATCTGACCAATCGGCTGATTAAACCAGGAACTCCAGGACTGGCCGCCGTTCAAGGTAGTGATGACGCCCTGATCCACGCCCGCAATCATGTGCGCTGGATTGCTGGGATCGATCCACAGGCTGTGATAATCATCGCCGGTGGGATCGCCTTTGAACGGCAGAAATGTCTTGCCGCCGTCAGTCGATTTCAAAATGATGGTGTCGCTTACATACACGACGTCGGCGTTCTTCGGATCCACGCTCACACCGCTGAAATACCAGCCGCGTTGCCAGATGCGTTTATCGTCTGAAACGTGCATCCAGCTCGCGCCTGCGTCGGTGGACTTGTACAAACCGCCTGCCGTCGCATCCACCAGCGCGTACACGGTCTGCGGATTGCTGGCGGCAACCGCGAGGCCGATGCGTCCCACGCCTTCACTGGGGAATCCGTGACCGGAAATCTGGGTCCAGGTACCGCCGCCGTCGGTAGATTTATACAAGCCGCTGCCGGGACCACTGGCCGGCGGATACACATTCCACGGTGGCCGGCGTGTCTGCCACAGTGAGGCATAAATGGTTTGGCTGTCGCCACCAAAGGCCAGATCAATAGCACCGGTATTGTCATTTTTGAAGAGCACCTTTTTCCAAGTCTGACCACCATCGGTAGTTTTGAATACACCACGCTCCGCATTCGGTCCGTAGGCGTGACCAAGCGCTGCCACATACACGATGTCGGCATTCTTGGGATCCACCAGGATTTTGCCGATCTGCATGCTGTCGGTGAGACCGATGTGCGTCCAGGTCTTGCCGCCGTCGCTGGACTTGTACATGCCGTTGCCGTAGCCGATGTCGGAACGCATGTCCGCCTCGCCGGAACCCACGTAAATCACATTCGAGTCGGAGGGCGCTACCGCGATGGCGCCAATGGAACCCACCGGCTCCTGATCGAAAATTGGTGTCCAGGTACGACCAGCGTTATCCGTTTCCCAGACGCCGCCGTCCACGGAACCGAAATAGAAATGGTTGGGTTGGCCGGATACACCGGTGACCGCCAGCACGCGGCCGGAGCGGAACGGGCCGATCAAGCGCCAGTGCAGCGCTGAATAAAATGCCGGATTAACGGGCGCGGCCTGAGCGGGCGTGTTCAGAAAAGGCAAAGTAAGAAGAGACAGCAAAAGCCAGGGACGAACGGACATGGGCTTCTCCGAGTTCTTGGGAATTATGCGGATGGGACCGACAGAGTGGGCAATAGTTTTACACAATTCGGCCGGGCGTGGCGTATCTCAGTTCAGCATGCCATTGGCCCGCTTGTCTGGCTCGGGCGCCAACGCCGTCATCGCTTCCTGTTTCAGCGGTTTTTGCGCGGTTTCTTCTCCAAGCCATATGGACAGCAGTGCACCGGCAACGCCAATGCCGGCGAACACCAGCATCAGCCAGGCCACACCGATGCGCTCCTGCACCAGCGGCAACAGGAATACCGCGAACAGCGCGCCAAGCCGCGATACCGCCGTGGCCAGGCCGTGGGCCGAGGCGCGCAATTCCGTGGGGAATAACTCCACGGGGAAAATCCAGCAGGTATTGGCCGGGCCGTAACTGATGGCTACCTGCCAAAGCAACAAGCCAATGATCAGCACCGCAAGCGGCGGCGGACCGTGCAAGGCAAACACCCACACCAGCAGCAGACCGATGACCGAACCCACGAATCCCCAGATTTGCGCGTGCAGGCGGCCGACGCGGTCAATGGTAATGGCGAGAAGTGCGGTACCGATGATGGCGACGATATCCAGCAAGGTGTTGCCAATAACCGATTGCACATTGCCGTGCAGTCCGAAGCTCAACAACAACAGTGGCGCGTAGATGCCGAAACTGTAGCCCATGATATCGAACAGGAACCAGGGCACGGTGATGAATACCGTACGTCTTATATAGTTGCGTGAAAACAATGCAGACCAGGTGAGGAGCGGCATCTGTCGCCGTTGCTGTTCCGTCTGAATCAGTGCCTGACGATCCGTTTCGCTGAGCGACGGGATCAGTTGTGCGAGTACCGCCACCGCTTCTTTGACACGGCCGCGACGCAGAAACCAGCGCGGTGATTCCGGCAGATTCTTCCGCAACCACAGAATACCAAGCGCCGGGATGGCACCCGAGGCCAGCATAAACCGCCAGGCGTGTTCACCCAGCGGCAGTAGCGCCAGACCCACGGCACTCGATACCGCCGCGCCGCCCATCCACAACGCGAACACCCACACAGTGATGCGGCCGCGGCGCGCGCGCGGCAGGAACTCGACTAGATAGGTAGCCGATATCGGATAGTCGGCCCCCACTCCAATGCCAAGCACAAAACGCAGCACCACGAGTGAAGCGATATCCCAAGCGAAACCGGATGCCAGCGCCGCTACCAGGAACGTGGCCATGTCCATCAGGTAGATCGCCTTGCGGCCGACGCGATCTGCCAACGGACCACCCAGCAGACTGCCGGCAAAGGCGCCTGCTAGCGCCGCGCCACCCAACATTCCGGTTTGTAACGGCCCGAGCTGCCATTGTGGTTTCAGCAGAATCAGCGCAATAGCGATGATGGAAAGATCATAACCATCGAGGAAAATACCAAGTCCTGCAGCCCACGCGGAACGTCGGTGCACTTTTCCAATGGTTGCTTCATCCAGATGCTGGGCGATAGTTTGCATGGGTACATTAAAGGCTATCGCTATCTGATAATGATTCGAGTGATAGAAACCAAACCTAGATGGCTATTCGCTTGTTCCGCGTATTTTGTCCGAAAATAAACAATCCTATTTGATCAATCCACCCCGTTGCAGACAACACCAGTTCCAAAATAATAATCAGTTATACAATCGACCAATTTAGTTTTTGAAGTCGGTAGCGCCAAATATAAAGCCCGTTCCACAACATCCCCTTCCTGCGTCTCGGGTCCCAAGAACACCATTGCCCGTACAGGCGGCGATGATGATATGTGATAACGGAAGATCGCTGTGTGAGGATCGGGGTGTGAGATTGAATCCGGAGTCGGCACTAATTTTGCCGGTTTAGAGGAGGGGGCGGCTAAACCCATATCAATCAGCCCTTTGTGAGCATCGGGAATAAGGCCATCCGTATCCCAATACATACAGCCCATACAACCGGGAACATAGCTCAAATCCAGCCATCCATATTTTGCTCCGGTCGGAGCAACAAATGTAAATCTCTCAGTACCATCCGCCCCTTCGGCCGCCCGATGCACCTTCCAACCTCGTGGTACCAGTATCCATCCAAGTTCATCGTCCATGTAGAAAAGTTGGATTTGATCCCGCATATCATCAGGTAGGAAATAAGTAAACGGAGGAACTTTATCGGGACTGACTGACTCCCACTCCCCCAGGCCGGAAAAGACGTCAATCAGCGTTGCTGGTACTCCTGTAATCCGATGTCCTGCAGCATCTTTAGCAACGAATTCATGCAAACGAAACTGCTTGAGATCACGTTCTTTTGGGCCAGAAGGCGGGCTAGGTAATGTATTGGGTTCAGTCGCATCAGCCTGAGTAGCAAATATAAAGATCGATGCAAAAATAACTCCCACCGCGAAATAATTTTTAGCAAATTTATTCATGTGAATATAACATTCCGATTCCACTAACAACTTCATATCAAAATACCACCTATTACCGTAAGAAATATCTTTGATTCCCCTCAAATAGCGACTGTTCGCTACTCATTGATATCAATCCCAGTGATCCAGGTCTCTACGGCACATTCCGAGTTTCACCCTGCCGCAAAATCCAGAATAGATTCTCGTCCACTCCCTGCTCCAGCAACGAGCGCTTGAGCGCCTTCAGTGGGTCGTCGAGGCTGTCGTCCGCCAACTCGAACGTGCCCCAGTGTATCGCCAGTGACTGGCGGATACACAGTTCGCGGTGCAGGCGCACCGCTTCTTCGGGATTGACATGCTGGCCGTGCATGAACCAGCGCGGCTCGTAGGCACCGATGGGCAAGGCGGCAAGATCCGGTGGACCCAGACGCTCTGCGATGTCTGCCAGATACGGTGAGTAACCCGTGTCGCCCGAGAAGTAGAAGTTGAATCCCTCAGCTCGCAACATCCAGCCGCACCAAAGCGTGCGGTTGCGATCAAACAGTGTGCGTGCACTCCAGTGTTGTGCCGGTACACAATGGATTTCGATATCCAGAAGGTCACGCCGATCCCACCAATCAAGTTCTTCCACGTGCTGTGCGCCGCGTGCTCTCAGCCACGCCGCAAGGCCCAGTGGTACGTAGAAGGTAACCCCGGGATTGGCCTGCACCAGTTGCCGGACGGTATACGCGTCCAGATGATCGTAGTGGTTGTGCGAGACGAGTACTGCGTCGATCTTGGGCAGCGCATGTACTTTCGCCGGTGCCAGCACTTTGCGGTGCGGACCAAGGAACGGTAACGGCGAAGCACGCTTGCCGAGGTGCGGATCGGTGATGATATGCAGGCCATTGATGCGCAATAGCACCGTGGCATGCCCCAGCCACCACACCACAGGCCGCAACTTTGCCGACATATCCAGTTTGAAATCCGGCTGCATCCGCCAGCGCTCGGCGAACGCCGCATAGCCTTCTGCAGGTGGTCTGGGCAGCCCGGCGGCGCGCCGCTCCCGTTGCCAGCGCCAAAAATCGCCACCGATACGCACCTCGGAATCCGGATTACGGAACCCGGTCTGTGTGTGGTGGGACTTGCCGCTGTCGTAATAAGGGTTCGATTTGTGCATTGCTGCTTTGGACTATTGCACGTGTCGCCGTTGTTTTACTGGCAGGAGAAGATAAGACAATTAGGATGTTTCATAACCACGGGTATAGGATACGTGCTAATGGTTACAGGGGAAACCAGTCATTTTTCCTGCGGTGCCATACCGACCAGATCATCTATCACTACCGCAAACTTGGGAAATAATGGCATGTGGGAGATAACGTGATGAAAATTTTTTTCACGATCTTGCTTTGCGCAGTCATGGTCACCGCCTTCGCAGATCAGGTGTACCGCTGGGTGGACAAAGATGGAAATGTGCATTACTCCCAGACGCCGCCGGCGAGCACTACGGTGCATGCCAATAGCGTAAATTTCAGCGCGCCTGCACCGGACCCTGTCGGCCAACAAAATGCACAGAATCTGGTGCGGCAGATGCAGGCGCAGAATAAGCAAGCTGAAGATGCCCAACAGCAAGCGGCGGCCGAAGCCCAGCAGCAAGCCCAGCAGCAGCAGCGCTGCAATCAACTGCAGGCGGAACTGCACGTCATGCAGCAAGTGAACAGAGTGGTGACTGTGGACGCCAAAGGCAACAGGACTTATCTGACCGACGCACAACATGAGCAGCAGGAACAGCAACTGCAGGATCAGATAAACAAGGAATGTAGTTCAGCTACCCATTGAATCATGAAAATATAAATCAAAACATAAAACCCTGTCATTCAACCAAACGACTCGACTTCAAGTGAACTCCTGCCAATCAAGGAAATTATCCAGTGGATGGTTCATCACCCGATGCGCCAACAATGTCTCATTGATCTCTTGTGTGTTCGCGCCCGTGCCCCGCAAGGCTTCGAGATACAAATTTAAACCCCTGGTACTGCGCAAGACAGTTGAGATTTCCAGGTATTCCGGCAATTCAACCGGACCTTTCAACTTCAAAATCGCCACACCCTTATTTGAACTCCTTCCATAACCGATTTCATAAGGCAGCCACCAGCACCCGCTGGTAGCTGCACTCGCGAGGCACAAAATATGTGTGGATATCAACAGGCCGCGTTCGATGCATTTTATTACGCGCACAGGGGCATGTAGCAAAACATCCAAATCAAGATCGGCATCATTCTCATCAAAATAAACATCCAGTCCTGAGTGATTCATGACGTAATCGGCGACCGCACACGCGATTTCCCTATTGATGTGGAAATGCGATATGTATATACAGGAACGGGCGCTTTTGTCCGCTTTGGCCAAAACCGCCTGCTCTTCGCTTAGTAGTGCTCTATTACGACCTGGCATCAATTACTCCTTTACAGGATCAACCTGGTGTCACTTGCATGCATTAGTCTCTTATTATCATAGTATTCATGCTGGCGGCTACAGCTTGAGATAGCACAATGCACCAAACCACTTCAGATCCCGATGAATTCAATGCCGACGAGTGGCTCAACACTCTGACACACTTCGTGGGTTTCCTGCTGGCGGTGGGCGGCGTGCCGGTATTGATCACTTTAGCCGCGCTCAAAGGCACGGGCCGCGAGATAGTCACCTTCAGCATCTTCGGTGCGGCGCTGATTTTCACCTACATGAGTTCCACCTTGTATCACTACGTGCAGCCCGGTGCGCTCAAGCGCTTTCTGCGCCGCTTGGATCATCTGTCCATCTACCTGCTGATCGCTGGAACCTACACGCCGTTCGTAATCGTTGGCCTGGGTGGCGCCTGGGGCTGGAGCCTGTTCGGAGTCCTCTGGGGACTAGCCACCGTCGGCATCATCGCAAAGCTGGGCTTCGGACACCGCTTCGATATGGTTTCGGTGGTGGCTTACGTGCTCATGGGCTGGGTCGGTCTCGTGGCCATCGTGCCGCTGGTGCATGACCTGCCCACGCCATCACTAATATTGGTTCTGGCTGGCGGCGTGTCCTACACCATCGGCGCGCTGTTTTATGCCTGGGAGAAATTGCGCTTCAACCACGCCGTCTGGCATATGTTTTGTCTGGGCGGCAGCGTGCTGCAATTCACGGCGGTATTCTTTTTGCTGGGACCGTGATTGCATCAGGAATGATGCAGTGAGTATCCAACGTGGTCGAATGAAAATCAAAAGCCCTGGCTGCGGTTTCCCCATCTGTTATGGTTCAACTTCGCGCCTTGCGACGATGAGATAACTATTGAATGGCGTGCGTCCCCACAATGGCTTGATTTCGATTGTCAGTCCCGCCTCGGCAAGCGGCGCCCGGAGTTCCTCACTATCCGGGTAATGTTGCACTCGGCAACGCATCCAGCGGATACCGTGCATCAGAAACTCCTCAAGCTGCGTAATGCCAAAGCGCCAGGATGTATCGCGCAATACACTGCGAATAACCAGCGACGCGCCGGGTGCAACACGCGCCGCCGCTGAGCGCAGCAGTTTCTGCTGAGTAACAGCGGTGAGGTAATGCAGAGTGTCGAGAATAACCACATGCCCGTGCCATGCCGGTAGTGTCTCGCAGGATGCCTGCTCAAAACGAATCTCGTGATAATTTCGAGCTGCACTCTGCGCAATCTGTATTTTGTGCGTGTCGAGATCAATACCGAGATAGCCGGCACCACGTCCGATCGCATGCAGGTAATGCGTAAACAGACCGATACCACAACCGATATCAAGCACCGGTAGCGGAGACTCAATAACCTGTCGGGCGACAGCAGCATATACCGGATCGTTTTTGAGCTTGCTGCGCACATAACCCCGCAACCAGCGTCCGGAAAAGCACCGGGAGATATGCTGTAACTGCACGGTATCCAATGCGATGTTCAAATCAGCTTGTATCCATCAGCGGCTGTACATCACGGCCGAGCACCCAACAAAAATTGGCTGGGCCGGTAAGCCTGTCAGGGACGACTCTGTGAACGTGAAGCATATTAGTCTGGCGCGCCCGGCGGGGCGAGGTCGGTGTTCTACAGTGAACAGCCAGTGGCTGTTCACTCCGACCAAGCGCACGTGCAGGATGCACGGGCCGGTAAGCCTGTCAGGGACGACACTGTGAGCGTGAAGTACATTAGTCTGGCGCGCCCGGCGGGATTCGAACCCACGACCCCTGCCTTCGGAGGGCAGTACTCTATCCAGCTGAGCTACGGGCGCAATTAATCAGTTCTTTCAATTTTTGCTGCATAAACCATCCATGGTACGCAGCCCAGCCCAAACATCCTGTTTGGTCGTTCAGCGCCGCGAAACAGTGTTTCGCGTCTGCTTCACCCCTGGTTCCCCGCCTGCTTTTCACGGGCTACGGGCGCGGAAAAACGGGCGGGAAGGATACCCCGAAGCCACAGGGGCGTCCAACGACCGATCAGTGATTTCCCCGGTCTCGCCGCGCGCTATATACTTCGCGTCCTCGGGAACCGGCCGCCAGTCGGTCGTCCAAACCAAGCTGCAGCAGGGGGTAACGGTGGAACACCACGATCACGAACAACTCCACGAACACGCCAAGCACCACGATCAGCACTTTTACGATTCCTTCCTGCTGGTGTTCGGCGTCCTGGCTGCCATGGCGATCATCGTTTACTGGATCGCCGTCTCCGTCGGCGATCACTCGCCGGGTTCATACAACCGCGGTGGAGCGGTGCAGGAGAAACTCATTGACCAGCGGCTTGCGCCCATCGGCGACGTGCAGATCGCCGGCAGTTCCAGCAGTCAGATGGCTTCCACCACTCCAGCTGCCGGTGGCGAAGCTCCCGCTGCCACCCAGAACGGCAAACAGATTTGGGAAGGCACGTGCTCTGCATGTCACCAGACTGGTGCGCTGGGCGCTCCCAAGATCGGCGACAAGGCGGAGTGGGCGCCGCATCTCGCCAAGGGTTTGAAGGTACTGGAAGACCACGCACTGCACGGCTTCAAGCAGATGCCAGCGCACGGAGGCAATCCCTCGCTCACCGATGCCGAGGTTATCAAGGCGCTGGAATACATGATCAGCCAGAGCGGCGGTGCGAACATGGTGCATCACAAATAAGTACGGCAAACGCAAAATGACTAGCCGCCGCAAGGGCGGCTTTTTTGTTCGCACAGTTTCTTGACAGTCTCAAATGTTAGTCTATACTAACCGTTAGTGAAGGCTAACCTTAAACTCCGCGTGCAAGTGCTGGGCGATCCCACCCGTATGGCGATTTTCGAGCGCCTGGCGCGCGGGCCTCTGGCGGTCGTGGACATTGCAGAAGGTTTGCCGGTCACCCGTTCGGCCGTGTCACAGCATTTGAAGGTGCTCAAGGACGCGGGTCTGGTCACGGACCAGCGCGCGGCTAACCGCAGCGTGTATCAGATCAATGCCAAGAGTGTGGCGGAATTGCGCGACTATTTCGACCAGTTTTGGCAAGACTCGTTGCTGGCCTTCAAAAGGGCTGCGGAAAAATCCTGGAAGGAGAAAACCAAATGAACGAAGCCATGATTGAACCGGCGGTCATCCCGCCCGTGCGCCACACCGTCATTGTGGAAGCCCCGCGCGAGCACGCTTTCGAGGTGTTCACCAAGGGTCTCGATACCTGGTGGTTTCGCGACCACCACATCGGCAAGGAACCGATGCAAGAGGCAGTCATGGAACCGCGTAAAGGAGGTCGCGTGTACGAGCGCGGCATCCACGGCGCTGAATGTGACTGGGGCCGTGTGCTGGTATGGGAGCCGCCGCAGCGGCTGGTGGTGTCCTGGCAGATCAACCATGAATGGGGCTTCGATCCAGATCCCGCGCATGGCAGCGAGTACGAAGTGCGCTTCGTGGAGGAGTCACCCACGCGCACGCGGGTGGAATTTGAACACCGCGGCTTCGAGCGTCACGGTACCGGCGGCCAGAAAATGCACGACGCCGTCACCCAGGGCTGGGCCAAGTTACTCGCGGCTTACGCCAAGACTGCCAGCACAGTTTAGCTGCGCATATCCAAATCAAACAGCAAACCAAAACGGAAAAATATCATGGCTGACATTTTGCATCTCATCAAGATCCGTGCACCGCGCGAGCGCCTGTACCAAGCACTCGCCACCGCCGAGGGTGTCCGCGCATGGTGGACGCGCGATGCCGATCTCGATACCAAGGTCGGCGGCGCGGGCGAGTTTCGCTTTGCGGGAGGCAAGCGCATTACCAAAGTGAGAATCGAGGAGCTTAAACCGTCCGCGCGTGTCGTGTGGAAAGTACTCTCCGCTCCAATGCCAACCTGGGCGGAAACCACCATCAGCTTCGATTTGAGCACCGACGACGACGGCACCCTGTTGCACTTCGCGCACCGCGGCATTAAACAGGCCGATGAGCTTTTTGCAATTTCCACTACGGCATGGGGCTACTTTCTCGTCAGCCTGAAACAGTACCTGGAAACCGGCAAAGGTACGCCGCACCCCGAGGATATATTTTCGCGCAAGACCAACGCCTGAATCCGGACACTCAACGGGAGAGCACTATGGCTCGCAAACTCGCTTCTCTGGCACTAGCCTTAACGGGCCTGCTTATCGGCTTGGGCGCTTTCGGCCACAGCTTCATGGGTCGCAAGACCCTTGACGCGGGCCTCGCCCGCGTGACGCTCGACGCGCACACCGACAAGTTGGTTTACCTAGTGTGGTATTTCTGTGGCGGCTGCATGCTGGTATTCGGCCTGCTAGTGATCACGAGCGCATGGCAGGCCTGGCGCGGTGACAACCGCGGACTGTCCGTCTCCAGCCTCATCGGCATTTTTTATGTGCTGACCGGGATCCTCGCACTGGCCTACATGCGGGAACCCTTCTGGGGCGTGTTTGTCATTCTGGGCGGATTGTCGCTGGTCTTGTCCCTCACACTCGTTTCCATGAAGACCCAATAAAAGTCTTTCAGGTATGGAGATGCACCATGATTGAGATACTACGCAGAAATATTTTTCTGATGGTGCTTGCTTTTGCGTTCATCTTGGGTCCGATATCCGTTGTCGCACAAACAAAACCAAATGCAGTGGTTTTTGGTGCTGTCAACATTGGCAATGGCATCACGTTGCACTACGCAGAAGAAGGTCGAGGGATACCAGTTATCTTTGTTCATGGCTCGCTCAGCGATTACAGTTATTGGAAAGACCAGGTTGACGCCTTTTCAAAGCATTATCGGGCGATTGCTTACAGCCGGCGTTATAACTATCCGAACACGAACCCCGCACGACCAGGTTACTCGGCAGTGACTGACGCGGACGACCTCGCTGCTTTCATCAAAGCGATGCACCTTGGCAAGGTCTATGTGGTGGGTCATTCCTACGGCGCTTTAACCGGTCTCTTTCTTGCCATCAAGCATCCTGAAATGATTCGCGCACTGGTGCTGGCGGAGCCACCAGCCATCTCGCTGCTACAGCATCTTCCGGGCAAAGACGCGAAGACAGGTGAAGCCATGTACAACGACATCCAGCGCCGGATGGTCGCACCGATGAAGGCGGAGTTTGCCAAAGGGCACCGCGAGGCGGGTGTGGGCGTTTTCATTGATTATGTTTTCAACGATCCGCAAGCATGGCAAAAATGGTCAGCTCAGGATCGGGCCGACACCATGAAAAACGCGCATGAGTGGGACGTAATGATGACCACCGGGACCTTGTTTCCCTACATTGATCCGGCGTTGATTCGCAGAATTAGGTTGCCGGTGCTGATCATGTCTGGTGGAAAGTCTTATCCGTTCCTCGCCCTGATTGACCGTGAAGTGGCACGTCTCATACCTAACAGTGAGAGTGTGGTGTTTCCCGACGATGGGCATCAGATGTGGTATCAGAGCCCGGCGCTCTGCCGGCAGGACGTCGAAGCGTTTTTCCGAAAGCATGCGGACACGTTGCGCGGCGATCAGGCAACACGCACATACGAAACTTACCAATGAACAAAGCTGCGTGTAAATCGAGGAAAAAGCAATAGTCGTCACTCGAGCATGCGGTCGGAACGTCGTGGCCGTCTCAAAGACGGCTTTTTTTATGCGCGCTTGCTGATATCTGTGATGTTATCAGGCAACCAGTTTCTGCCGATCCAGCACGCGGTAACCGATAGCTTCGGCAATATGTGCGCTTTCGACGGTGTTGCACGCGGCGAGATCCGCGATGGTGCGCCCGGTTTTGAGGATACGGTGGTAGGCGCGCGCGGAAAACCCAAAACGTTCTGCCGCTTGCTCCAGCAGATCCAGCGCCGGACCATCGGGCGCGCAGGTCTTGCCCACTTCGCGCGGTGTCAACCGGCCGTTGGGTTTGCCGCTGCGGGCGAGTTGCCGGTTGCGCGCCGCCGTCACACGCGCGGCGATCACGCCGCTGGCTTCGCCGTCCGATGGAGTGTCGGGCCGCAGTGCTTCCCGCGGTGGACGCGGTACGTCCACGTGCAAATCAATGCGATCCAGCAGCGGCCCAGAGATGCGCGCGCGATAACGTTGCACTTGCTCAAAAGTGCAATGACAGCGGCCGGAGGCATCGCCGAGATAACCGCAGGGACAGGGATTCATGGCGGCGATCAATTGGAAACGCGCTGGGAATTCCGCCTGACGCGCGGCACGCGACACCACGATCTGGCCGGTTTCCAGCGGTTCACGCAGCACTTCCAATACGTGCCGATCAAATTCCGGCAATTCGTCCAGAAACAGCACGCCGTGATGCGCCAGTGAAATCTCGCCGGGGCGCGGGTACGAACCACCGCCCACGAGCGCGACACCCGAAGCAGTGTGATGCGGCGCGCGATACGGCCGCCGACGCCAAAGCGCGGCGTTGAACCCTGTGTCGCTGATAGAGGCCACCGCAGCGGTTTGCAACGCTTCTTCTTCGGTCATCGGCGGCAGCACTCCGGGCAGGCGCGAAGCCAGCATGGATTTGCCAGTGCCGGGCGGACCGATGAACAACAGCGAATGACCGCCGGCGGCGGCGATCTCCAGCGCGCGCTTCGCCTGATGCTGGCCGCGCACATCGGCGAGATCCTCGTAGTGCGGTACGTCATCGTTGAGCGTGGAGATATGCGGCGTCAGGCGTTGCATACCGGTCAAGTGCGCACACACATCCAGCAGATGACGCGCGCCGAAAATGGTGACACCGGACACCAGCGCTGCCTCGTCGGCATTGTCGCAAGGCAGCAGCAGACTGCGCCCGGCGATACGCGTCTTGAGCGCCGCCGGCAAAGCGCCGCGTACCGGTTTCAGTTCACCGGAAAGTGACAACTCGCCCAGGAATTCCAGATTGCGCAAGACTTCCTGCGGAATCTGACTCGAAGCGGCCAGAATACCGAGCGCGATGGGCAGATCGAAACGTCCCCCTTCCTTGGGCAAGTCGGCTGGCGCCAGATTGACGGTGATGCGTCGAGCGGGAAAATCGAAGCGTGAATTGATGAGCGCGCTGCGCACACGGTCGCGACTTTCACGTACCGCGGCCTCTGGCAAGCCGACGATGGCGAAACTCGGTAGACCGTTGGACAGATGCGCCTCGACCGTGACTTCCGGCGCATCAACACCGGCCTGGGCACGGCTGAAAATCTTCGCAAGCATGCTCCGCTCTCTCCTTCCTTGGTGGCGGTAAAACGCGGTGCTATTTCTTCTTGACGCTACCGCTCCGGCCTTCCAGATGAGTTTCAAGTTCCTGGAGACGTGTGGCCAACTCTTCCAGGCGTTCGCGGGTATGGCTCAGCACCCCAGCCTGTACGTCGAATTCCTCGCGGGTGACCAGATCGAGTTTGGTGAAGACGCTCTGCAACACGGCGCGGAAATTGCGTTCCGCGTCGGCCTTCAGATCGCGCAAACCCGCCGGCACGCTGTCCGCGAGCTTTTTCGCCAGGTCATCCAGAATTTTGGGATCCAATGCCATGGCTGCTACCGCCAGTCCATATACCAGCTGCCAGTATATCCCCCCACCCGGCCCCCGCCCAACCGGTGTTAGACTTTAGGGCATCTCTAAAAATCAGAGATTTTTAGAGATGCCCTATTATTATGTAGTTGGGACAAAGCCTGAAGCCCTGATTTAAGGATGTTATTTCTATGAAGATGGTCGCCGCCGTAATCAAGCCTTTCAAGCTGGACGACGTGCGCGAAGCACTCTCGGACATGGGCGTGCAGGGGATCACCGTCACGGAGGTCAAGGGTTTCGGTCGTCAGAAGGGTCACACCGAACTGTACCGGGGCGCCGAATACGTAGTAGATTTCCTGCCTAAGGTTAAGATCGAACTGGCAGTACCGGACGAACTGCTGGATCGGGTGGTTGAGGCGATCACCCTCGCCGCCAAAACCGGCAAGATCGGTGACGGCAAGATTTTCGTGTATGAACTCGAACAGGCTGTCCGCATCCGCACCGGCGAGACGGATGCGCAGGCCTTGTGAGGTGAAGCATGTTTAAAGGCATCATCATCGTGCTGCTGGCCACGCTGATCACGGGCACAGCACTGGCGGACGGAACCATATATAAGTGGGTGGACAAGAATGGCAATGTGCATTACAGCACCGTACCCCAAAGTCCCAATGCGCAACCTCTGAATATCGTGAATACCGCAACCAACCACGCGCCGCCGGCCAGCACAGCGCCGTCGGCAGCTTCCACAAGTTCGGCGGATCAGGCCTTGACCACAGTCATGCCCGCTGATTCGGCTACCTGCAAATCCGCGCGGGAAACTCTTGGAAAATATCTGGATGCTTCCTACCTGTATACCATGGACAAGAACGGTCAGAAACAACAGCTCCCCAAGGACCAGCAGGATCAAGCCATCGCCCAGGCCAAGAACACTGTCACACAAGCGTGTTCGCCGCAGGAGTCGCCGCCATGAACGTCAAAATATTGTTGTTGACCTTGTGTGTGGTCACCGCGCCGGCTTTCATGACAGCCCAAGCACAACAGGTATATCGTTGGGTGGACGCCCAGGGCAATATACATTATTCCCAGACACCGCCACCGGATGCCGGTACGAAGGCAAAACTGGTCAACGTCGAGCCGCCGCCGCCCGACCCCACCGGAATACAACAGCAAAAAAAGCTGATTAAGTCAGTTGACGCTGCCGACGCAGCACAGCAGAAATCAGCGGCCGAAGCCCAGCAGGAAACACAGAAGAAAGCCCAACAGCAACAAGCCTGCACCGCGGCACGCGCGCAACTGCAGCAATATATGGAAGCTCACCGTGTAATCACCAACGGCGATAGCACCAAACCGACGTATTACACCGGTGAGGATCTGGTGAAATTCCGCCAGCAGGCCCAGGAGCAGGTGAACAAGGTCTGCGGCGGAAACTGACGCGCAAATACTTCCATTAAATACACATCGCGACGGCAAGCTGTGCTGTATTGGCACGTGGCAAGGTACTTGCCCCACGTCAACTAGAGCCGTTTAAAACCTCTTTTATCTTGGGGTCGCTTGCCGTACTCTTGCGCGTCTTTTCCTACTCCCCGAGTCTCGCCAGCATGAGCAGCCAACCCATCCAGGACGCCCGCGAAATCTTCAACGTGCTGCGTTGGGGCGACGGCTATTTCGACATCAGCGACGATGGCCATCTGGTGGTGTTCCCCACCCGCCGCCGCGAAGACGGGTGCGTGGACCTGTATCGGCTCGCCACTGAGGTCAGCCAGTCCGGCCTCAACCTGCCTGTGCTGTTCCGCTTCGGCGACATCCTGCGCGACCGCGTGGACCGGCTGTGCGATGCCTTCGCGAAGGCCATGGAATATCACGAGTACAAGGCCGGCTACACCGCCGTCTACCCCATCAAGGTGAACCAGCAGCGTGCGGTAGTGGGAGACATCCTCAGACACGGTGAAGGCCGTGTCGGTCTTGAAGCCGGTAGCAAACCGGAACTTCTGGCGGTGCTGGCCATGGCGCCGGCCGGCGCCAGCATCGTCTGCAACGGCTACAAGGATCGCGAATACCTGCGGCTCGCGCTCATCGGTCAGCAACTGGGCCACAAGGTCTACATCGTCATCGAGAAGCTGAATGAACTGGAACTGGTGCTCAAGGAAGCCGCCGAGATGAGCGTGAAACCGATGCTCGGTGTGCGCGTGCGTCTGACCAGCACCGGCCGAGGCAAGTGGGAACACACCGGCGGCGAGAAATCCAAATTCGGCCTATCGGCAGTGCAGATACTGGAAGCCGTGGAACGACTCAAGACTGCAGGCATGCTTAACTGCCTGCAATTACTGCATTTCCACCTGGGTTCGCAAATCGCAAATATCCGCGACGTGCAGCGCGGCATGCTGGAGGCGGGCCGTTGTTTTGCGGAGTTGGCCGAGCTCGGCGTGAGCGTGCGCGTCATGGACGTGGGCGGCGGTCTCGGCGTGGATTACGAAGGCACGCGCTCGCGCAGTTCCTGCTCCATGAACTACAGCATGGAGCAGTATGCCAACACCATCGTGCGCTCGTTGTGGGAGATCTGCGAGGAATACGAGCTGCCACACCCGAACATCATCACCGAATCTGGTCGCGCGATCACCGCGCACCACGCCGTGCTGGTGACGGAAGTGGTGGACCTGGAATCCATTCCCGATAAATCGCTGACGCCACCCGATGCCGAAGACCCGCAGATCCTCATGGATCTGTGGGAGGACTACGAAAACACCGATGGCCGTTCCTTGCTGGAGGTGTACCAGGACGCACTGTATTGGAACGGTGAGGCCCAAGCCATGTACATCCACGGTGTACTGACGTTAGATCAACGCGCGCGCGCCGAGCAAATTTACCACGCCATCTGTCGCAAGGTGCGCGACGGATTGAAACCC
>JBOIBD010000025.1:0-22287 GCA_050739415.1 Gammaproteobacteria bacterium
TGCCGGCGCCGATAGCGGCACCGATTCGCGGCGCATTGGCTTCTGTAACCTCGAGGCCGGAATCCTTGATGGCTTGGATGGATGCCGCCACGCCGTAATGCACGAACGGATCCATCTTCTTGATGTCCTTGGGTTCGATGTATTGCGCGGGATCGAAATTCTTCACTTCCGCCGCAATGCGTGTCGAGTAATTGGCGGCGTCAAAATGGGTAATGGGGCCAACGCCGCTCTTGCCGGTGAGGATGGCACTCCACGCGTCCTCGACGCCGTTGCCCACTGGTGAAATGATCCCCAGACCCGTCACTACCACGCGCCGCTTGGACACAGACTTATCCTCGTGAATGCTGAATGGGAGAGTATAAGAAAAGACAAGGCCGTTGCCATCTCGCGACGGCAACGGCACTGTGAATGCGGCTCAAATGCTCAGGCGTTGGGCAGATGTTCCTTGATGTAGTCTGCCGCCTGGCCGACGGTGGTAATCTTCTCGGCTTCCTCATCGGGGATTTCGCACTCGAATTCCTCCTCAAGGGCCATGACTAGTTCAACGGTATCCAAGGAGTCAGCACCCAGATCATCCACAAAGGAAGCCTGCGGGGTTACCTGTTCTTCTTTGACGCCCAGCTGTTCCACGACGATCTTCTTTACGCGTTCTTCGATGCTACTCATGACGATTTGGACCTCCCGAAGTGATAAAACAGTAGTGGCGGCCATGGCCAGCCAATCTGGGGGCGGTATTGTAGTGAAAACAGCCGCTGCATGCCAGCGATTGCCCACAGCCTTCAAGCCATGTGCATGCCGCCATTCACGTGCAGGGTTTCACCCGTAATATAGGCTGCGGCCGGCGAGGCCAGGAACAATACGGCTTGAGCGATATCCTCAGGCGTGCCTAGACGCGACAGCGGAATCTGCCCGAGCATTGTGGCACGTTGCTGCTCGCTGAGCGCGCGGGTCATGTCGGTATCAATGAGTCCCGGCGCCACGGTATTCACGGTGATATTGCGCGAACCGATTTCCCGCGCCAGCGATTTGGTGAAGCCGAAGATACCGGCCTTGGCGGCTGAATAATTGGCCTGACCGGCGTTACCGGTGGCGCCCACCACCGAGGAAATGGTGATGATGCGGCCGCGCCGGACCTTCATCATGCCGCGCAGACAGGCTTTGGATAGACGAAAAATCGAACTCAAATCGGTGTTGATCACGGCGTCCCAGTCTTCCTCCTTCATACGCATGAGCAAGGTGTCGCGGGTGATGCCGGCGTTGTTCACCAGGATGGCGGGATCACCAGACTCTACGGCCAACGCCTTGACCACTTCATCCACAGAAGTCGAGCTGGCTACATCCAATACCAAGCCCTTGCCACGGATATCCGCCTCCTTGAGATAATCGCCGATGGTCTTGGCTCCTGCTGTGGTGGTAGCCGTGCCCACGACGGTGGCGCCGGCCTGGCCCAGCGCCAAGGCGATAGCTTTGCCGATTCCACGGGTGGCGCCCGTGACCAGAGCGACGTCGTTGCCTAGCAGATTCATGGGTTTTTCACCGCAGCCATCGCGGCCTCCAGGGTATGTGGGTCGTAAACGGGCTGGACTTCAATTGACTTGTCTATACGCTTGACGAGACCCGTCAAAACCCGGCCCGGTCCCATTTCTATGATTCTGGTCACGCCCTGATTTGCCAAGAGCTGGACGGTCTCTACCCAGCGAACCGGACTGTGCAACTGCGCCGTCAGGGCTTGTTTGATGGCTTCGGAATCGCTGTGGGTAGCCACATCCACGTTGTGAATCACCGGAATAACCGGCCGTCCCAACTTGATTCCCGCCAAGCGCCCGGCCAGCTGTTCGGCGGCCGGATTCATGAGTGCGCAATGTGACGGCACGCTCACCGGCAAGGTAATACAGCGCTTTGCACCCCTTGCGTTACAGGCCGCAATTGCGCGCTCCACCGCAGCTCTATTTCCGGCGATGACCACCTGGCCAGGTGCGTTAAAATTTACCGCTTCCACAACCTGGCCCTGGGCGGCTTCGGCGCAGGCTTCACGTACTGCGCTGTCCTCTAGACCGAGTACAGCCGCCATGGCGCCGGTTCCAGCCGGCACCGCCTGCTGCATCGCCTGACCGCGGTATTCAACCAGTTTAACCGCCGTACCGAAGTCCAGGACTCCGGAGCAGACCAGCGCCGTATATTCCCCCAGACTGTGGCCTGCCATAAAAGCCGGTGTGGGACCATTCCGAGATTGCCAGAGCCGCCACAGCGCCACTCCAGTCGTAAGCAAGGCAGGTTGGGTGCATTCGGTGGCATTCAGCCGATCTTCCGGGCCCTGCCGAACGAGTGTCCACAAATCGTAACCTAGATTCTGCGATGCCTCTTTAAATGTATGTTTTATATCAGGATAGCTATCGTCAAAAGCTGCGAACATGCCTACGGCTTGGGAACCTTGACCGGGAAAGACCACGGCAAATGTCATGAATGGATTCTCCTAGGAAGGCTTTGAATTATACCTGCCGGACCCGTCGCTTCTGCTCTTGCCAGATCAGCACAGTCAAACCCAGAAGCACCCCAGCACAGGTACCGTACAGGTGGGCGTCCACCACCACCGGCCCGCCGGTAGTGGTCACTGAGAACGGCAATGGTCCAAAAATTTGTTCGTAGATCAGTTTCAGCAGCAGAAACACCGCCAGCACCCAGCCAAGCCAATCGCGGCGGGACATCATTACCATGGCGCCAACGATCCAGAGGGTATTTAGAGCGCCGGAAATTCCCACGTACCAACGCAAGTCCGGGTCGCCCAACAGCAATCCGATCCCGACCCCCAGGGAACCTAGCACGATCAAGGTGGGACAACGCCAGCCAGGCAATACGTCCTCGAACAGCAACCACAGCAGCACATAGCCAGCCATGTCTTCTGCCAAATGCCCCCAGCCCAGATGCACGAAATTGCCGGTGAAAATCCGCCATATTTGTCCGTGCAATATGGTCCAGCGGTCATACTGCAAAGCGCTTCGCACCGGTTCACCGCCCAAAGCCAGCAAGACACATGGGACCACGATGACCAGCATCGGCCACAAACGTTGAGCGCTCCAAGTGGAACCACGGGATACCGGCGCGGTCGTCATTAAATGAGACAATCCGTTGTTGTATGATGTAAATCTGACTCGAATCTCACTTTAACCCACTCTTTCAAGCAAATCAGCCATGCACATGCGCAAACAGTTTTCCGGTTTTACCCTCATTGAAGTGATGGTGGTCGTGGTCATCCTCGGCATCTTGGCATCGATAATCGTGCCTAAAATCATGGACAAGCCTGATGAGGCACGCATCGTTAAGGCCAAACAGGATATCCGCGCGGTGCAATCAGCACTGGAAATGTACAAGCTCGATAACTACGTCTATCCCACCACCGACCAGGGTTTACAAGCGCTGGTGCAGAAACCATCCACGAATCCGGTACCACCACATTGGAAGCAGTATCTGGACCGGCTACCGATAGATCCATGGGACAACCCATATCAATATCTGAATCCCGGCGTACATGGTCAGATTGACATCTGGTCTTACGGACCTAAAGGCCCTTCTGGCGGCGCCACCGATTCCGATGTGATCGGCAACTGGAATCTCGAAGGCAGCGGCAGCAGTAATGGGACCAGTAGCCCGAATACCAGCGGCAGCTGACAACGACCAACGGGTGCGGCATCGTGCCAGCGCGTACAAGGGGTTTCACGCTCATCGAAATACTGGTGGTACTGGTCATCATCAGTATCATCACGGCCGTGGCAGTGTTGTCACTGGGATCCCTGGGTGGCAACCCGGCTGCGAAACAAGCAGCTCAGAAACTCGCAGCGTTGACGGATCTTGTCTCTCAGCAAGCGGTGATGCGCGGCCAACAATATGGGCTGTTGGTATCCCCTCACGCATATGAATTTCTTCTGTATGACGGCAGCAAGTGGGCGATAGTGCAAGACGACGAACTGTTGAGAGCACGCCAACTGGACAGCAGCGTGACGCTGTCGCTTCAATTGGAAGGTACTCCCATCAAACTTCCAAGTAATAGCCAGGACAATCAAAACAATAATGATGATAGCGACAGCAATAGTCCCGACAAGCCTTTGCTGAAGCCGCAAATCATGCTGCTCTCCAGCGGTGAGATCTCGCCCTTCAAGATCACCGTGAGTGGTGGCGACAGTTCGGAGATTTATCTTGTCACCGGCGATTTGCAGCACGGCATCCAGTTTGTCCCGCCGGATTCGAGCACCGTCCACTGACATGTCCGTACATCCGAATCACGTAAGCCGTGGCTTCACCCTGATTGAAGTGCTCATCGCGCTTGCGGTATTGGCGATCGGAATGATCGCGGTAATCAGTACCGCTGGCACTAGTACGCGCCAGGCCGCCGAATTGCGCGACGACACCTTCGCCCATTGGGTTGCTATGAACGAGCTCACCACTTTACGTCTCGCGCCTGCTTGGCCTGCCGTAGGAACACAGAAAGGTGATGCCGAGATGGCGGGACAGAAGTGGCACTGGCAGGCGAATGTCAGCAATACCTCCGATCCCGATTTGCTGCGTGTCGATATTGATGTGAGCAGTGCGCTGACACCCGGTACAGTAGTCAATGGTCTGACCGGTTTCATTGGGCGTCCGTCACCATTCACATCAAACCAAAGCATCCCTCCGTCAAACAACGGCGGCAATCTCACACCGCCGTCATGAAAACGAAGACGCACGGCTTCACGCTCATTGAACTGCTGGTGGCGGTGGCTATTTTTGCAGTGATCGCAGCACTGGCCTATGGCGGATTGGATAGCGTCATCCATCAGCGCGAGCAGACCGACAGCGCCATGAACCGCCTGCGAACAGTACAACAAGCCATGAACATTATGACGCGGGATTTCAGTCAACTCGAACCACGGCCCGTGCGTGACCCGCTGGGCGGCGCGCTGCTGGCGGCATTCATTAGTACGCCACAGAATTTACCGCCGGTATCATTTACTCGTGGCGGCTGGAGCAACCCGCTGGCCGACGTGCGCAGCACTGAAGAGCGTGTCGCCTATCAACTGGATAACGGCAAGTTGGAACGTTTGTCTTGGCCGGAATTGGACACCGCGCCGCAAACGCAACCGACAAAACAGACGCTGTTGACCGACGTCACAGCACTCGATCTGAGTTTCATGGATACCAGCGGTCAATGGCAGCAGCAATGGCCGCCGCTCAACGTCGTATCCAGCGCTTACCTCGCGCAACTACCGCACGCCGTACAAGTTACGATCACGCTAAAGGACTTGGGACGTCTTACCCGCATCATCGAGGTGGCGTCGCCATAAAACACTGATGACTTTGCCAACTAGACAACGTGGTGTCGCTCTACTGATCGCTCTAGTGATCATGGCAATCGCGGCCACGATTTCGACCGGCATGATCTGGAACCGCGAATTGGATCTGCGCCGCACTGCCAACATCATCCAGGGTGATCAGGCCATGGAGTATGCACTCGGTGCCGAAGCCTGGGCCGAACAGATTCTGCGCCGGGACTTTCTAAACAGTCCCAATATCACCAATCTGACCCAGGACTGGGCCATGCAGTTACCACCATTGCCGGTGCAGGGCGGCTCGATCATCGGCCATATGGAAGACATGCAGGGCCTGTTCAATATCAACAATCTGGCCAGCAACAACCCCGCACAGGCAACAGCTGCGTTGGCGCAATTTCAGCGGCTGCTGGTCGCGCTTAACCTGGATCCTGAAATCGCCACGGCTGCGTCGGATTGGGTGAATGCAGGTGATCAGCCGCATTATCCTGGTGGCGCCAAAGATGGATTCTATTCGCGACTGGATCCGCCCTACCTCACCGCCGATCAACCCATGACCAGCATCAGCGAGCTGTTGCTGGTGAACAGCGTGACCCCGCAGGCATACACAACGCTACTACCGTACGTCTGCGCCCTGCCCTTGCAGGCACCTGGTTCCGCACCCGGCTCGGCCATGAATGCCACAGCCATCAATATCAACACTGCACCTGCACCGGTCATCATGTCGCTGAATACCGGCATCAGTGCGGATATTGCCGCCGCCGCCGTGCAGACGCGTACCCAACAACCCTTTCAATCAGTCGCGCAGTTGAGTCAACTATTAGGCGGCATCCAAGTGGCTCCAGGGATTACCGCTCCTTCTCCACCCAACAGTAACTATTTCCGACTCATCGTTCAGGTAAAGATTGGCAGCACCCAGATCACCCTGTACAGTTTGCTGTATCGCAGTCCCGACGGTGGTACCACCGTTGCCATCCGGCGGACCTTCGGAACCTTATGACTGAGACTTTATTATTGCGCATGCCGGATGCGGACCGACCGGCCAGCTGGCTGGTGGTGGATAGCTACGGCAACCGCATGGGCCAACCACAGACAGGCCCGCTCGCAGCAGCCGCGGTCGCCGCTGCCGGGCGGCGGCTGCGCGTCTGTGTACCCGGTTCTGCCGTAACGCTGCTGCATGCGGATATCCCGACGCGCAATAATCAAAAGATTTTGCAAGCCCTACCCTTTGCCTTGGAAGACAAACTCGCTGAGGATGTGGAAACCCTGCATTTTGCGGTGGGCACACGCGATGTCCGCGGCTATCCAGTTGCGGCAGTGACCAGCGCGAGGATGCGCCAATGGCTGGATGATCTGGCAGCCGCCGGCTTGAAACCGGCCGAAATAATTCCCGATACCATGGCTTTGCCGATACGGGACAACACCTTGATCTTGGCAGCGGATGATGGTCTACAACTGTTGGCGCGGTTCCCGGATGGTGACGGCATTGCAGCGGATCACGCGTTGATGCCGCTGTTGATCCGGCAGCATCTGTCTATGCTGCCGGAATCACTGCGCTGCACGCATGCACTGATTCATACTGTAAATGATTCTGAAACACAGACGATCGGTGATCTGCTTGCAGGCATGTCGCTGGAAATCGCTTATCGCCCGCTGAATGCCGGTGTCATCGGCCTCATGGCATCTGCTACTGGCAATACCAAAAGTATCAATCTCCTCCAAGGCGAGTTTGGCCTGCATGATAGCGTTGGCGAACATTGGCATCGTTGGCGTGTACCAGCAATGCTTCTGATTGCCTTGTGTGTGATCTTCATCGGCCAACAAGTAGTGAGCGAGGTTGGCCTTCTACGTGAATCCAATGCACTGGATGTGCAAGTATCAACATTGTTCCATCAGGCGTTGCCTGACATTACTCACATGCAATATCCGCAGCTACAGATGCAGCAGCGCCTCAAACAGCTTACGGGCGGTGCCGATACCGCTGGATTACTGCCCATGCTCACGGCTGTGGGCACGGCTTTGCAATCACAAAATGACGTGCAGCTACAGGGGATCAGTTTTCACGGCGACGACCTGCAGCTCCAAGTCCAGGCTCCCAGCATTGACGCGCTCAACAACCTGAAGGCTGATCTCGTACAGAATTCCGCCTTTCAGGTGAATCTGGATTCAGTAAACAGCAGTGCTGGGCAAACCACAGGACACCTGACCTTGAGCGGGAACAATAAATGAAATACCTCCAGCAGCTACGCCAGTGGTTCATGACCTTGGGAAAGCGCGAACGCTGGGTGTTGGGCAGCGGTGCGGCTATTCTGATCATCTTTATAATTTATGCGGGTATCCTCTCGCCTTACATACGCTATCGACATGCGCTTGCCTCTCAGGTCCAAGCGCAGCGTACCTTGTTGGCATGGATGCGGCCGGCTGCACACCAAATTGAATCACTGCGCGGCTCAGAGCCAGCGTCCTTGCCCGGTGGTTCATTGTTGAGCGCTGTAAACACCAGCGTCGTTAGCGCGGGTCTAAGCAATGCGCTGCAACAAGCGCAGCAGGCCAGTGATGGGTCTGTACATGCACAATTCAACGGCGTGGATTTCGACAGCCTGGTGCGCTGGCTTGGCAAGCTCCAGCGTACGTATGGCGTTGTACCGAGCGATGTCACCATGACACGCGGCACCGGCCCGGGACTGGTTGATGCCAATCTGACGCTTCAGGGTAGCACCCCATGAAATTGCGCGTATGGCACTGGTGGCTGGCGGGAGTCCTTGTCTATCTTGTCTTCTTGCTGGCCACGTTTCCCGCGGTGTACGCGGTTGCCTGGCTGCAAAAGCGTCTACCGGAAGTGCGCGTGGCCCAGGTCAGCGGCAGTGTGTGGTCTGGCACTGGCCAAGACTTCATCCTGAATAGCCACTCCTGGGGCTCACTGCATTGGAATTTTGACTGGCGTGCTCCTTTCACAGGCCACTTAGGCTATAGCCTGCTATTGAGTGGTCCTGATCTCAGGCTCCAGGGGCGGTTAATGGGTGGGCGTGCTGACAGACTGCTGTTACAAGACTTTCAAGGACGATTGCTGATTTCGCAACTGGACCCATGGCTTCCGCTTCCGTCTGGCAGCATCAGCGGTACCTTGTTCTTAAAGCTCACCCGCGTGGTACTGCTCAATGGGCAGCCAGTGGTCGCGGATGGAGTGATAAATGGAGATGGCATCCGGCTGGCATGGCCTCAGCCCGTCACATTGGGAAATTACCAGTTGAAACTGCAAACCCAAGAGTCGGGTGGGATACGTGGGAACCTGCTGGATACTGCCGGCCCCCTGATCTTGCAGGGCAATGTGAGCATGACCCCGAATGGGCAATACCGGATCAGTGGCACCTTAGCATCGCGTGATCCCGCAAACACCGCGCTAAATAATTTGCTGCACTACCTGCCTGCCGATGCCTCCGGGAATCGCCCGTTCCAGTTCACGGGCCAATGGTAAATTCATCTACTACGATATTATTCCTTTTGATTTCATTGTCTTATCGGCATATTCTCTATACGATTAGCAAGTACCCTCAGATGCGCGAGTGCGGTCGTGCAAACCGTTGTTACAGCGATATTCGATCAGCCTGACATTCCATAGGCATTTTATGGTCAAATTTCATTCATGAAACCGGAACCCGCCGTCAACCCTGCCCCCGCAGGCATATACCGCACTCTTGCCGAACAGATGGCCGGTGTGGTCGGCCAGGATTTCTTCCGTCATCTGGCACGCACTCTTGCCGTATCGCTGGATGTCGAATACGCCTTCATCACAACGCGCAAGCCGCTGGATCCCAACCGTCTGGTATTGGTAGCGGGTTGGCATGTGAACCGGGTCGCCGCGGGTGGCAATGATTTGCTGTTGGAAGGTACGCCCGCCGCGCGCACGCTTCTCGATGGCCAGCTGTGGCATGAAGACGGCACTGCTGTTGATTACCCTAGAGACATTTGGCTGCGCAAGCACGGGGTCCGAGCTTACTGTGCGGTGTCCATTCCAGGACTGGATAACCGCGCGGCTGGGCACCTCGGGATCATGTCACGACAACCATTCCAGGCGAGCGATGAGCTGTTTGCTGCACTGCATACCCTTGCGGCACGTGTCGCTGCGGAATTGCGCCGCGCACGCCTCGATGAGATTCAACGCCTGACGTCTGCGAAATTTGCCACCGGCTTTCGTATTGCGTCGGAGATCATCGGGGCAGCGGAATTAGAAACCCTGAAGTTAACTGACATAAGCCCGTCTGTGGAACGGCGGCTCGGTTACAGCCCGGCAGAACTGATCGGCCGCAATCTTACCGAGCTTGATTTTCTGGAAAATCCGCAGGAACGCGACCAGCTCTTGCGAGAACTAAAAGCCGGTGGACGTATTGTCAATCGCGGTATTGGGCTGCACACGCGCTCCGGCGAATCCCGTCACGGTTTGTTATCTGCAGAAACGCTGGATTTCGACCAGCATCCGCACGCCCTTTTCAGTATTGTGGATGATACTGATCAGGGCGCCGTATTGGATCAAATGCATGAGGCAAATACGGCCCGTAATGTCTTGTTGATGGCTAATCCGAATCCCATCCTGTTATACCCAATCGATGAGGACGGCAATCCAAGCGGTGCGCTTTCTGAAGTCAATGATGCTGCTTGTCGTTTGTTAGGGTACAAACGCGATAAATTGCTCAAACTTGTACCCACGGTACTCAGTAAAACTGAATCATGGCATGCAGTTGGCCAAAATCTGTTGCACGAAACACCCGTAATATTCGCTGCCGACCTGATTTGCAAGGACGGTACATCGCTGTCGTGCGAAATCCATGCATGGCTGTTTGCCTGTGACAACAGACGTTCAGTCATGCTGGAGTGTTGCACCAACGATGAGCACAATATAGGGAATGGACGTATTCAAGATGCCGATCAAAAATACCGAATCTTCTTTGATAATGCCATTGAAGGCATCTATCAATCCACGAAGGAAGGTTGTGTTATCGGAGCCAATCCCGCTCTTGCACGTATCCTTGGCTATGATACTCCCGAAGAAATAATTGCCAGTGGTTTGAATATTGTCTCGCGCGTGTATGTGCGTCCAGAACAGCGCTCAGACCTATTACGCCGTCTCGATGAGTACGGCCAATATACCGATCAGGAATTTCAAATATTCCGCCGTGATGGTACGACTATCTGGGTATGTGACAACTCGCGCGCCGTCAAAGATGAAACCGGGCAAATATTGTATTGCGAAGGCACGCTTCAAGACATCACCGGGCGCAAACGTGCAGAAGAAGCGCTGGTACGTTCGGAGGAAAAATACCGTACGCTGGTTGACATGAGTCAGGATGGCGTCTTCCTCAGCCAGAAAGGGAAATACGTCTACGTCAACCGCGCTTTTGCTTATATGTTGGGTTACGAACCCGAAGAAATGACCGGCATGCCTGTCACTGATACCGTACTCACATCCAATGGCAAACTGGCCGAACAGATCGCAACTGATGCCGTCGGTCATCGTGCGATCGAGCCTCATGAAATGCAATTGCGTTGCAAGGACGTCAACAACCAGGTGAGCGCATCAGTAGCCGTCAGCCTCATTTCCTGGCGCGGGCGCCCAGCCACAATGGGAACGGTTCGCGATATCACTGAGCGCAAGAAGGCCGAGCAGGAGCTGGTGCACAGCGCTTATCATGACGCACTTACCGGGCTTCCGAATCGCAGCTTTTTCATGGATCGCTTGCGGCAGGTATTGGATCGTGCTGCCAAGCCGGATGCAAGTCGCTTCGCAATGCTGTTCCTGGATCTGGACCGGTTCAAGTTGATCAATGACAGCTTGGGGCACAGCTTTGGAGATCGATTACTGGTTTCCATCGCTAAACGCTTGCGTACCTGCCTGAGACCCGCAGATCTAATCGCGCGACATGGCGGTGATGAATTCACCATTCTGCTGGAACGAATCCAGGGCCTGGATGACGCTACCGCGGTGGCTGACCGCATCCACGAGGATTTGGCGCGTGCATTCACCGTGAACGGCCGTGATGTGTTTTCCACTGCCAGCATCGGCATTGTCATTAGCGCGCCACACTATCAACATCCCGAAGAATTGCTACGTGATGCCGATACAGCCATGTACCGCGCAAAGGCTGCCGGCAAGGCCGGTTATGTCGTATTCGACGATGCCATGCATGAGCACGTGAAAGCGAATCTCAAATTGGAGACTGAATTGCGCCATGCGTTAGGGCGCAATGAATTCCGTGTCTATTATCAGCCGGTAATGGAACTTGCTACCGGGCGCCTAGCTGGATTTGAGGCACTGGTTCGCTGGGCACATCCCGATAGGGGACTGTTGGCACCCGAGCATTTCCTCGCTGTGGCAGAGGAAACCGGACTCATAATTCCACTAGGCTGGTGGGTGATGGAGACAGCCTGTACGCAGCTTGCCCAGTGGCGCAAGCGCTATAAGCATCTTGCTGACACCATCTCCGTAAGCGTCAACATTGCCAACCGTCAATTTGCGCATTGGGTTTTGCCGCAACGTGTTGCCAGGGTTTTGGATATGACGGGTATTTCCGCCAAGAATCTTTGTCTGGAAATCACCGAAACAGTCTTCATGGATAATCCGGAACTTGCAATAGAAACCATCAGCCGCCTGAGAACGATCGGCGTCAATCTGCAGATGGATGATTTCGGTACTGGCTACTCATCCTTGAGCGCGTTGCGGACATTCAAACTGGACACGCTCAAAATAGATCGTTCTTTTATCACCGGCATTGAACACAATCGTAGTGATCGAGCCATCGTCCGCACCATCACAGTGCTTGCAGCGGATCTCGGTATGGATGTCGTCGCGGAAGGCATTGAAAATGCACAGCAACTGGAGTTGTTACGTGCACTGGGTTGTCGTTTGGGCCAAGGCTATCATTTCTCCAAGCCATTCGCGCCCACTGAAGTCGAGCGCTACCTAACGGCCCTAGCACCTCCGAAGGGATAAGATTGTGTGCTGCGACGATGGCTTATTAAAACGTTCGTGATTAATTTGTATCCGATCACGAGGTCATAAAATAGTCGTCAGGGCCAGCAGCCACTTCGGCCAATGCATTCCGGTCACACCCATCACGACCAGAACAGTCGTTACTAAGACGGCAATCCAGAATATAGCCAAGCTCCAGCGGGTAGCTTTGCCTTCAGAATCAGCGGATTTGTGCATCTGCATATTCAGAATACCAAAACTTGACGATTTGATTTGGCCTCATTTCCTGCCAAGCTATTGCAGAGCAGGATATTTAGATTCCGTAGGGGTTCAAATCCTGATTCGACCAGCTTATCAAGGCATTAGTCAGGGCTCTAACTAGAAACAGAATTGGTCGGGGCGAGAGGGTGAAGCCGGTGTCTGCTTCGAACAGCCTGTGGCTATTCGACCCGGCTTCACGCCAGCACAGGGATGTGCTGGCCGGTCGGCCCACCAGGGATGGTTCTGTGCTGAATCAGTCATTGTATGTAAATGTTTGGTCGGGGCGAGAGGATTTGAACCTCCGACCACTTGCACCCCATGCAAGTGCGCTACCAGGCTGCGCTACGCCCCGAACAGTGAAAAAGTGGAAAAGCGGCCAACCAGACGAGGATGATACCCGATGCGGCGAATGTGCGTAACCCGTCAGAGTTCGATCCAGGGGCTATTCAGCGTTTCAGAAGCTGTAATAACTCTTCCAGCTCAACCCGTAACTGATGGACTATCTGTTGACTTTGGGATACATCCTGTTTGGCTGTATCACTGGAAAGTTGCTGGCGCGCGCCGCCGATTGTGAACCCCTGTTCATAGAGCAGACTACGAATCTGGCGGATTACTAGCACATCATGGCGCTGATAATATCGGCGATTGCCCCGGCGTTTGACGGGTTTGAGATGCGAGAATTCCTGCTCCCAATAACGCAGCACATGCGGCTTCACACCGCAAAGTTCACTGACCTCACCGATGGTGAAGTAGCGCTTGCCCGGGATTGGTGGGAGTTCGCTATTATTCCCGGCTTCCAGCATAAGCTTCTACCCGCGCCTTGAGTTTTTGACCTGGCCGGAAGGTAACCACCCGCCGGGCGGTGATAGGGATTTCTTCCCCGGTTTTTGGATTGCGGCCGGGTCGCTGGTTCTTGCTTCTGAGATCGAAATTGCCGAAGCCCGAGAGCTTCACCTGCTCGCCGGCAGCGAGGGCAAAGCGGACTTCCTCGAAGAACAGGTCCACCAGCTCTTTAGCCTCCCGCTTGTTGAGCCCCAGTTCCTCAAACAAGGCCTCGGCCATTTCTGCCTTGGTCAGTGCCATGTCTAGTCTCTTATTGTTGCGCCCAATTCATGCCGTAGTCGCTCGCCCACTTGGGACATAATTGAGTCGGCGGCTTCATCCGTTAGCGTGCGCGAAGAGTCTTGTAAAATCAAGCCTAAAGCAACACTTTTTAGTCCAGAATCTATGCCGAGACCGCGATATATGTCAAATATACGGACTTCCTTAAGGAGCTTGGGTTCGCTCGCAAATACACAGGTCCGTAAAGCTTCCACAGATACCTCTTCTCGTACAATCACAGCGATATCTCGGCGCACCTGCGGATACCTGGAAATGGGCATAAAGCCCGGCAGAGCTGCGTTGATTACCGCATCATCTGACAGTTCGAATAGCACCGCCGGCATCGGTAGATCCAAGCGCCGTATCAGTTCAGGGTGTAATTCTCCCAGCCAGCCCACATCGCGACCTTGGCTGCGAATAACCGCCGAACGTCCCGGATGCAATGCCGGATGCGGGGCGTGCATGAAGCGTGGCTGTTGGCCTGCGATTGAGAACAATGCTTCCACGTCCGATTTCACATCTTCATATCCAGCGACACGCTTCGGCATCCCCCACTGCTCCGGTTCGATCCAACCATAGGTGAGTCCACCGATCAAACTTTCTTCATTTATATCATCTGATTGTATGATATACCTGCGGCCTAACTCGAATATCCGTATCCGTTCCTGTTGCCGGTTGAGATTGAAACTCAATGCTTGTACGAGACCTGGCCAAAGAGAACGGCGCAAATATGCCAAATCGGAGGCAATCGGGTTCTCGAGCTCTACAGCAATGCCTTCTCCAGCTAGCCAGCGATCCAGCATTTGTGGCACGAAACTGTAGGTAATGACCTCGTTATAACCCCGCTGCACCAGTGCCGCTCGCAAGTGCGCCGGATTGAGGTGCTGCTCACTGGCAGTCCCGGGGCGAATCTCGGCGATCAAGGGTTCGGTGGGGATATTGTGGAACCCGTGGATGCGCCCCACTTCCTCGATCAGATCCTCTTCTCTTTCGATATCGAAGCGGAAACTGGGTGGCGTGACCTGCCACGACTTAGCCAAGGTCTTAACCTTCATGCCTAAGCGCTTGAGTATGCCCGTCACTTCCTGCTCGGGCACCGACATTCCCAGCAAAGCCACAAGCCGTTCCCGGCACAGGTTTATTGGGTGGTGTTTCGGCAATTTAGCGCTTGCGCGGACTTTTAGTATGGGGCCAGCCTGGCCACCTGCGATATTCAATAACAAAGAAGTGGCTCGTTCCAGCGCTTGCCTCGGCAAGGTTGGGTCCACGCCCCTTTCAAACCGATATGAAGCCTCGGTAGAAAGCGCAAAGCGGCGCGCGCGGCCAGCGATGGCCTGGGGATCAAAGAATGCGCTTTCAAGAAAGATATCCGTAGTATCTCCTGCCACACCGGATTCGTGGCCGCCCATAATGCCGGCCAAGGCTTTGATATTTTTACGATCAGCAATCACCAGCACATCTTTTGTCAGACGAATATGACGCTCATCCAGCAAAGTGAGTGACTCGCCCTCTCGCGCCCAGCGCACCACGATGCCGCCGTTCAGCCGCCGCAGGTCGAAGCCGTGCATTGGCTGGCCGAGTTCCAGCATCACGTAGTTCGTGACATCCACAACCGGATGTATAGACCGCAAACCCGCGCGCCGCAGACGCTCGATCAGCCACACTGGACTAGTAACGTCGGTACGCAGGCCTTTGATTATCCGCCCGAGATACAAGGGGCAGCCCGCAGAGGCCTTGACTGAGATCGGCAGCTTGGCCTTGCAACCGATCTTGACTGCATTTATCCGTGGGGTTTTCAGTTTGATGCGATTAATGGCGGCGACTTCGCGCGCGATACCAACCACACTTAAACAATCACCGCGGTTGGGTGTCAGCTTCAATTCCAACACCTTGTCAGGCAGACCGAGATATCCTGCCAGCGGTTCCCCAATAGGCGCATCTGTCGGCAGCGTCATAATACCGGAAGCATCCTCGGACAAACCCAATTCCAGTGCTGAGCACAGCATCCCGCGAGATTCAACACCACGCAGCTTCGTCTGATTTATCTTTTGTCCATTGGGTAATACCGCACCAATCAATGCCAATGGCACACGCATGTTCATGCGAACGGTAGGTGCACCACAAACGATCTGGAGTTTCCCCTTGCCACTGTCAACCATGCAGACCTTGAGCTTGTCTGCATCCGGATGCGGATTTACTTCTACGACTCGTCCGACGACGACGCCCGTGAAATTCGCCAGACAGGCACTCAGGGATTCGACTTCCAAACCGGCAAACGTCAGCTGTTCCGCGAGTTGCACGGTATTGATCGGAGGATCAACCCATTCACGCAGCCATGCTTCACTGATTTTCATGCAATGGCACCTGGCTCAGTGAAACTGCGTAAGAAAACGCAGATCATTTTCGAAAAACAGACGTAGATCGTTCACACCGTACCGCAGCATGGTCAGCCGTTCCACGCCCATGCCGAAGGCGTAACCACTCCAGCTTTGACTGTCTATGCCGACATGTGCAAATACCTGCGGATGTACCATGCCACAACCCAACACTTCCAGCCAGCCGGTATTGCCGCATACGCGACAACCGGATCCGTGGCACATGACACATTCGATGTCCATTTCTGCCGAAGGCTCCGTGAACGGAAAATACGAAGGCCGGAAGCGCACTTTGAGATCTGCTTCGAAGAACGCACGCACAAAATCCGCGAGCATGCTTTTCAAATTTGCCATGCTTACGTGCTTGTCCACCAGCAAGCCCTCAACCTGATGGAACATGGGTGTATGGGTGAGATCGGAATCACGGCGGTACACACGGCCGGGCGCAATGATGCGCATAGGCGGTTTCCGGTCTTTCATCGCACGCACCTGTACCGGCGAAGTGTGGGTGCGCAGCAGCAGGCCATTTTTGAGATAGAAGGTGTCCTGCATATCACGTGCTGGATGTTGGGCGGGAATATTGAGCGCCTCAAAATTGTGAAAATCATCTTCTACTTCCGGCCCTTGCGCCACCTCGAAGCCGGCGGTGCGGAATATTGCTTCGATGCGCTCCAGTGTGCGACTTACGGGATGAATTGTGCCGGGTTGCTGACCGCGTCCTGGCAAGGTCACATCAATCGCCTGGCTATCAAGCTGCGTGTTCAATGCCAGCTGTTCCAGCACTTTTCTACGCGCCTCGAGGGCCGAGCCAATGACTTCTTTGGTGTGATTGATGCGTTGACCGACTTCACGGCGATTATCTGCAGGCAGGTTGCCTAAGGATTTGAGTTGTTCGGTCACGCTGCCCTTTTTGCCGAGATAACGGACCCGCACTTCATCAAGTGCGGCGAGCGAAGCACAGGCTGCAATCCCGGCCATCGCTTCCTCAATAACTTTGTCCGTATCCTGCACGCTGGTTCCCCCGTGCGTGTTGCTACTCAAAATAAAAAGGGGAAAGGCATCACGATGCCTTTCCCCTCACTCAATCGTTCATTCACCATAAGCCGCGTGGATCCATGCCAGCCCTGTTGTTCAGGTTACGGTAGACCGGCTTTGGCTTTCTCAACGAGCGCGGCGAAAGCGGGCTTGTCGAACACAGCGATGTCGGACAGTACTTTGCGATCCAACTCGATCTGTGCCTTCTTGAGCCCATTCATGAAACGACTGTATGACAAACCGTTCAGACGTGCCGCGGCGTTGATGCGCGCCACCCATAGAGCGCGGAACTGACGCTTGCGGTCGCGCCGGTCACGGAAGGCATATTGGCCCGCCTTCATCACCGCCTGTTTGGCGGCTTTGATGGTCTTGCGGCGGGCATTGTAATAACCCTTGGCTTTGCCTAGCGTCTTCTTGTGCTTGGCGCGGCTAGTAACGGAACGTTTAACGCGTGCCATATTTTTGCCCTCCCCTTATGACCAAGGCAGCATCTGCTTCACGCGGTAGTGGTCTTGAGCGACCACCATGTCACCGCCGCGGAGCTGACGCTTGCGCTTGGAACTTTTCTTGGTGAGGATGTGGCGTTTATGCGAATTGCCACGTTTATATTTACCGCTGGCGGTGGCGCGAAAGCGCTTGGCCGCGGCGCGGTTGGTCTTCAACTTCGGCATTGCCGTAACTCCTTGGTTGCATTTTAGTAAGGCTTGGCCCCGCGTGCGCGGCGTTGTCTCAGTTGCCAAGCGGTGGAACAGCCTAGCTGTCCCACTTTTTATGTAAGCCCCGCGTGGGACTTATTTTCTCTTCGGTGACAGCACCATGACCAGCTGCCGACCTTCGAGTCTCGGGTATTGCTCCACCTGTGCGTGCTCATCCAGATCGCCTTTGATGCGATCGATGAGCCCGGAACCCAGTTCCTGGTGCAGCATCTCACGGCCACGGAAACGTACCGTCACCTTGGCCTTATCACCCTCTGACAGGAAACGTGTCAGATTGCGAAGTTTAATCTTGTAGTCGCCCTCATCCGTGGTCGGGCGGAATTTCACTTCCTTGACCTGGATCTGCTTTTGCTTCTTGCGCGCAGTCTGCAGCTTCTTGTTCTGTTCAAAGAGATACTTGCCGTAATCCATCACCCGACACACCGGCGGTTCCGCCGTGGGTGACACTTCCACGAGATCCACTCCGGCCTCTAAGGCATACTGGATGGCCTCGCGTGTGTTCATGATGCCGATCTGCTGGTCGTTCGGTCCGATGACCCGAACCTTGGGTGCCGTGATTTCCCCGTTGCGCCGGGCGCGCTTTTCAGAACTGATTAGATAGTCCTCCAAAAATAAACCTGAACCCACCCAAGCTTGAACTCATGCAGGCGGTGTTCAGGCTGATACTCCGCGACGGTTAATCTCGGCGGCAAGTTGCTGGGCGAAGGCTTCGATAGTGAGGCTGCCCAGATCCTTGCCGTTTCGGGTACGAACCGCCACGGAACCTGTTTGCTGCTCTTTGTCGCCCACTACCAAGAGGTAGGGGACGCGTTGCAGCGTATGTTCGCGAATTTTATAGCCGATCTTCTCATTTCTCAAGTCCGAATCGACCCGAAGCCCCTGATTTTTCAGGGTTTCAGTCACTTTCAGAGCATAATCGTCTTGCCGGTCGGTAATAGTGAGCGCCATTGCCTGTAGCGGCGCCAGCCAAGCCGGGAAACGCCCGGCATGGTGTTCGATGAGTATCCCCAGGAAACGCTCCATCGAGCCCACGATGGCCCGATGCAGCATCACCGGCACATGCTTGGCGCCATCCTCGCCTACGTACTCGGCTCCCAAGCGTCCGGGCATGGAGAAATCCACCTGCATGGTGCCTACCTGCCAGGAACGACCGATGGAATCCTGCAGGTGATATTCGATCTTGGGGCCATAAAACGCGCCCTCACCGGCCAGTTCCTGCCATTGCACCCCACAGGCCCCGAGCGCCCGGCGCAAGGCGGCTTCAGATTTGTCCCACACCGCATCCGAGCCGATGCGTTTGTCCAGACTCGGACGCAGAGCCAGCTTCAAACCGATGTCGTTGAAACCGAAATCGGCATACACCTGCATGGCCTGGTGATGGAACGCGATCACTTCACTTTCGATCTGATCTTCAGTGCAAAAAATATGGCCGTCGTCCTGCACAAAGCCACGCACCCGCATCAGGCCGTGTAGCGCTCCGGAGGGTTCATTGCGCGTGCAGGAACCGAATTCACCGTAACGGATCGGTAGTTCGCGGTAACTGTGCAGTCCATGATTGTAAGTCAGCACGTGGCCGGGGCAATTCATGGGTTTGATGGCGTAATCGCGATTCTCCGACGAAGTGGTGAACATGCTCTCACGGTAGTTCTGCCAATGGCCGGTCTTCTCCCACAAACTTTTGTCCAGAATCTGTGGACAACGGATCTCCTGGTAGCCACTGTGCTGGTACACCGTGCGCATGTATTGCTCGACCACCTGCCACACAGCCCAGCCTCTGGCATGCCAGAACACCAGACCCGGCGCTTCTTCCTGCATGTGAAACAGATCCAGCTCACGACCCAGGCGTCGGTGATCGCGCTTCTCCGCTTCTTCGAGGCGTGTCAGGTATGCCTGCAAGGATTTCTTGTCCCTCCAGGCGGTACCGTAGATACGCTGCAGCATCTCGTTCTTGGAATCACCACGCCAATAGGCGCCGGCCAGCTTGGTGAGATGGAAGGCCTTGAGTTTGCCGGTGGAGGGTACGTGTGGACCGCGACATAGATCAATGAAATCGCCTTGCCGATACAGGGAAATTTCCTGGTCGGCCGGGATGCTCGCGATGATCTCGGCTTTGTACTTTTCACCCATGCCGCGGAAGAATTTCACGGCTTCATCCCGCGGCATCACGCTGCGGCTCACCGGTTGATCCTTGGCGGCCAATTCTTCCATGCGCTTTTCAATCGCAGCCAGGTCTTCTTGGGTGAATGGTCGTTTATAGGCGAAGTCATAATAGAAGCCGTCTTCGATCACCGGGCCAATGGTGACTTGCGCTTCGGGGAACAGCTGCTTGACTGCTTGTGCAAGTAAATGCGCACTGGAATGGCGGATGACTTCCAGTCCGTCGGCATCGCGTTCGGTGATGATACTGAGCTTGGCATCGTGGCTGATGGTGTGCGAGACATCCACCAGCTTGTCGTCGAGCTTGCCAGCGAGCGCCGCCTTGGCAAGACCTGGACCGATGCTGGCGGCGACTTCGGCTACGGTCACCGGATGATCGAATTTCTTTTGGGAACCGTCGGGAAGCGTAATGGCGGGCATGGTGTGTCTCACAGTGGCGGCCGATACCAAGGGTCGCATGTACGATCAAATTGGTAGGCGCGATTGGACTCGAACCAACGACCCCCACCATGTCAAGGTGGTGCTCTAACCAGCTGAGCTACGCGCCTGCACAGCCACAAAAGATACCGGAATGGCCTTGAACGGGCAAGGTATCAGCCAGTTTTCATTTCCGGCAGTCCCAGATCCACTGCCTGGATGCGGCGGATCTCGTCGCGTAGCTTCGCCGCCTGCTCGAATTCCAGGTCGCGGGCATGCTTATGCATCTGCTGTTCCAGCTTCTTGATGAGCCGCAGACGCTTTTCCGGTGACATGACTTCGTACTTGGCCCGTTCCTCTGCCGCTTTGAGATACGTCACCCGTAAGTTGCCGTCCACCGTGGAGTGTGCGCCCTCCATGATGTCCGTTACGGCTTTGCGAATACCAACGGGCGTGATGCCATGCTTCTCGTTATACGCCACCTGCTTGGCGCGACGGCGGTCAGTTTCATCCATGGCGCGTCGCATGGATCCGGTCACGTGCTCTGCATACAGGATCGCTTTGCCATTCACGTTGCGTGCCGCGCGCCCCATGGTCTGGATGAGCGAGCCTTCCGAGCGCAGGAAGCCTTCCTTGTCCGCATCCAGAATCGCGACCAGTGAGACCTCCGGCATGTCCAGGCCCTCACGCAGCAGATTGATACCCACAAGTACATCGAACTCACCCAATCGCAGGTCGCGAATGATTTCGGTGCGCTCCACCGTTTCAATGTCGGAATGCAGATAACGCACACGCACGCCGTGCTCAGCAAGATATTCCGTCAGGTCCTCGGCCATACGCTTGGTGAGTGTAGTCACCAATACACGCTCGTTTTGCGTTGTGCGCAAACGTATCTCTGATAACAGATCATCCACCTGGGTACGCGCCGGCCGCACCTCTACTTCCGGGTCTATCAGTCCCGTGGGCCGCACCACTTGCTCCACTGTTTGATCCGATAGGCGCTTTTCATACGGCCCGGGCGTAGCGGATACAAAAATTATCTGCGGTGCCCGTGTCTCCCATTCCTCGAATCTGAGCGGCCGGTTATCCAGCGCTGACGGCAAACGAAAACCGTATTCCACCAGGGTTTCCTTGCGTGAACGATCACCCTTGTACATGCCGCCCAGTTGCGGAATGGTCACGTGACTTTCATCCACCACCAGCATGGCGTTAGGTGGCAGATAATCATACAGCGTTGGCGGCGGGTCACCAGCTTTGCGGCCGGACAGATGCCGCGAATAGTTTTCGATTCCACTGCAATAACCCACTTCGGCGATCATTTCGATATCGAACAAAGTTCGCTGTTCCAGCCGCTGCGCTTCCACCAGTTTGTTGGCCTGACGCAACTCTATCAGCCGCTGCTTCAGTTCGATCTTGATCTTATCCACCGCTTCCAGCAGCGTACTGCGTGGCGTGACATAGTGGCTGCTGGGATATACCGTGAAACGCGGTAGCGCCCGCGACACTGCACCTGTGAGCGGATCGAACAGACTCAAAGCTGTCACCTCGTCATCGAACAGTTCCACCCGCAAGGCTTCGCGATCTGATTCTGCCGGGAAAATATCTATGACTTCGCCACGCACCCGGTAAATGCCGGGTGTGAGTTCCAATTCATTGCGGGTGTATTGCATTTCCGCGAGACGCCGCAGGATGCGACGCTGGTCTACCCGATCGCCCCGTGACAAGTGCAGCACCATGCTGAGATAAGCCTGTGGGTCGCCCAAGCCGTAGATAGCGGAGACTGTCGCTACAATGATGGTATCGGGCCGTTCTAACAGCGCCTTGGTGGCAGACAGGCGCATTTGTTCTATGTGGTCGTTGATGGAAGAATCTTTCTCTATATAGGTATCGGTCGAGGGAACGTAGGCTTCAGGCTGGTAGTAGTCATAATAGGAAACGAAATACTCGACGGAGTTGTGTGG
>JBOIBD010000026.1:0-22249 GCA_050739415.1 Gammaproteobacteria bacterium
GTATGGTGGGATTGAGCTTGCTAGTAGGGGGATTGCGCTACCGGGAGCAACAGTACAATCTGCAGGGAGCCAATGCCTATCTCGATGTAATCCTCGTGCTGTGTGTTCTGGGGCTGGTTTTGCCAACCTTCGTTGTCGGGCGTGCCGCGCTCAACACCACACATCAAGTGTTCCAGATCCTATTGTCTCTGGGTTTATACTTGATCTTTCTGTTCATTCAGGTTTCACGGCATCGCGGTTACTTTATGCTGCCGGAGTTCGAGGATCAGCACAGCACAGCGCAAGTACGTGAATCAGGTCCGCTGGCTTACCATGCCGTTCTACTGCTCGCCTATCTGGTGCCGGTGGTATTGCTGGCAAAGAAACTGGCTATCCCCATTGATTACCCAATTGAAACCCTGGGTTATCCGCAGGCATTGGGTGGCTTGATAGTGGCTTGCCTGGTGTGCACACCCGAGGCCATCGCGGCAGTGCGCGCTGCATTCAGCAACCAGTTACAACGCTCGGTCAATATCTTGCTGGGTTCGGTATTGGCCAGCATAGGACTCACCATCCCCGCCGTGCTGGTAGTGGGGTTTCTGATACGCCGCGATGTCTTTCTCGGTCTCCACGGTCCACCGTTGGTGCTATTGTTGCTGACATTAGCGGTAAGCATCATTACTTTCACCAGTCGAAAGACCAATATCCTGCAAGGTTCGGTACATCTACTGTTATTTCTGGCGTATCTGCTGTTCGTGTTCTGATCGTGTGACGGTGTTAGTGTGCCGTTGCTCTCGTGGGAATCGTATGGAAATGGTTCCATCAGTCTTCGAAGATGTAGGCATCCATGCACAGCGTGCGATCGAAACTCGCGTGCAGCCGCCGAGCGTGCGGGCCGCCGGCGCCCAGCGACACGAACAGCGGTAAAAAGTGCTCTTCCGTTGGATGGCAGCGGACCGCTTGTGGTGCGCGCCGGCGATAATCCAGCAGTGCCTCACGATCACCGCGCATAAGTGCATCGTTCAGCCAGGCGGCGAAGTCCTCATAAGGTTTGTGATTGTCGCTGCCGGGATGGAAATACTCGCGCAGATTGTGGGTGGCGCCGCCGCTGCCGATGATAAGTACGCCATGTTCGCGCAGATGTTTCAAGGTTTCGCCGATTTTCAGATGATGAGCCGGACCAAGCGATGTTTGCAGGGATAGTTGCAGCACTGGAATATCGTGTTGTGGGTACATCAGTAGCAGCGGTACCCAGGCACCATGATCCAAACCGCGGGTGAGTTCCACGCCGGCCGGTGGCTCGAGTAATCGCGCTACTTCCTTGGCCATGGCATGATCGCCGGGTGCCGGATAGCGCAGTTCATAAAGCGGTTTTGGGAAGCCGTAAAAATCGTGGATGGTATCCGGATGCGCCGCGCCAGTGACGCACGGCACAGGGGTGTCCCAGTGAGCAGAAATAATCAGGATTGCCTCGGGCCGTGGCAAGCAGTTGCCGAGATTCTTCAGGAACGTATGCGCTGGCTGGGCAGTATCCAATGCCAGCATGGGCGAGCCATGGGAGATGAACAGGCTGGGCAAGATTGACTCGGCCATGGAATTAATCTGTAACTTTGCCGTAGTCTGCTGAGACCGACTGCGATGGATACGTGTGCTGATGCGCTAAAACTGTCTTCGTTCGATACCAGCAGCCAACTCCAAGCCTGTTTAAGGTTTTGACAGCTGTGCTGGTAGAAAGCGCTTGATCCAGGCGAGATAGCGCTCCACAAATCCTTGCAGGAACTTGCGAGTGGTCTCATTGGTGATGTTGCCGTCGGGATCAATCAGCCCATCTTTATATTGAATCAAGACTTCAGGTTGTGCGAGTACCGGCACATCCACGAAAACCAGTGAATTGCGCAAGTGTTGCTGGGCAAGCGCCGTGCCCGCGGCTCCAATGGAGGTACCCATGACCGCGCCCGGTTTACCGGCAAAGGAGTTGGTACCCCAGGGACGTGAAGCTACGTCAATGGCATTCTTGAGTACGCCCGGCATCGAGCGGTTGTATTCCGGGGTAACGAATAGCAGCGCGTCGGAGGACTTGATCTCATCTTTAAGCCGGCGTGCGGCGGGCGGGTAGTCGGCTTCAATATCTTGCGAAAACAGTGGCAGATCATCGATACGGATGTAGTTGAATTGAATCTCCGCGGGCATGAGTTTTTCTACCGCCTTGGCGAGTTTGCGATTATACGACTCGCGCCGCAGGCTGCCGACGATCACCGCGACTTTGATATTGTTCATGGTTTCTCCTCAAATTCTGAATGCGACGCGATCCTAGAGGATAACGGGCTGATAGTGCAACTGTCTGCGATTATACGCTGGTGGTTTTCCCATTCCGCGGGTTAATCTGCAGCGTGTATAGCGGTCGGCGCTGTTCCGTGTTCGGATGTCTGTGTCTGTGTTTGTGTGGGTAATGTCTTCGTGGATGGTGCCTCGGAGGAAACGGTGTGCTTGGCATAAATCGGTCGTTTCATCAGGAATACCAAGGGCACCGAAATGATGGACAGCGCGCTCATCAGCAGGAAATCGTTGTTGAAACTGATCATGGCTGCCTGTTGGTTGACGAGGCCATTGATGACGGCCAGACCGTGTGTACTGTTGAGGTCCAGCGGTGCCGCGAGCGAGTGCAGTGTTTGCTTATACGGTGTGAGGTGTCCGCCCAGGACAGCGTGGTTCACTTGGGTGTAACGTGCGAGCAGAGTAAATGCGATGGAAATACCGAGACTTCCACCGATATTGCGGATCAGATTATAGACACCCGTGCCCTCGGTACGTTGTTGTGGAGGTAACGTGGAGAACATCAAGGTAGTCAGCGGTACGAACACCTGACCCATGCCGATACCCTGTACAAAACCAGTCCAAATGAGGGGCCAGATTCCGATCTGCGTGTTGAAACCGCTCATGAAGTAGGTGCCCAGCGCCATGATGATGATACCGGCGCCCATGTTGATGCGCGGGTCGATCTTGGTAGAGAGTCGACCGACAACCATCATCGAAATCATGGTGCCGATACCCCGGGGCGCCAGGGCCAAGCCGGTCAGAATCACCGGGTAGCCGAGCACGTTCTGCATGAGTTGCGGCAGCAACGACAGGGTAGAGAACAGCGTCACGAATACGATGAAGCCGATGACGTTTCCGAATATATAGTTGCGGTCGCGGAATAGCGTGAGGTCAATGTAGGAATGGACCCTTTTGTAGCTATGGGTGAAGAATAACCATGCACCGATAATGACCAGTCCGAACTCGATCAGGATTTCCGGGGACGTAAACCAGTCTTGCTGTTCACCACGATCTAACATCATCTGCAAGGCGCCGATGGCGACACTCAGAAACAGGAAACCCCAGCCGTCGAATTTACGTGTGAGATCGATGACGGTATTTTTTACATAGGCTAGCGTGAGCAGTATCGCTAGCACCCCGATTGGAATATTGATAAAGAACACCCAGCGCCAGGAATAATCCTCGGTCAGGTACGCGCCAAGGACCGGGCCGATGATTGGGCCTAGCATCAGGCCGATGCCGAAGATCGCCATGGCCATGCCGTGCTTTTCCCGCGGGTAAGTGTCTAACAGGATCGCCTGCGAGATGGGCACCATGGCCGCACCGAACAGGCCCTGGATGACGCGCAACACCACTATTTCAACCAGCGAAGTCGCGGTGCCGCACATAAACGAAGCGCACAGGAACCCGATCATGCTGATCAGGAATACGCGGCGGCGGCCGAAACGGCCAGCCAGCCACCCAGTAGGTGGCGTCATGATTGCAGCGCCGACGATATAGGAGGTGAGCACCCAGGATATCTGGTCCTGATCGGCCGACAGTGAACCCTGCATGTTTGGCAGCGACACATTGACGATCGTGGTATCCAGCACTTGCAGCAGTGTGCCTAACATCACCGCGAGTGTGATCATGCCGGTGTGGGCTTTGTTGGGTGCTGCGCGAAAAATCATGCAATCGGCCTCATTCCATGACCACCGGCTGAGCCGTGGTGCTGTGGGGCGGCGCTTTGGACTTGCGCATGAGTAGCACCAAGGGAATAGCTGCGATACTCACAATCATCATCAACTTGAAATCGTTGTTGAAGCCGATCATGGCGGCCTGTTTGGTGACCACGCCGTTGAGCATCGCAAGATCGTGAGTGTTGTACAGACTCATGTTGCTGCTCAAGGGTGACAGCTGCAACGCGCGACTGTAGGGCGTAATGTGGGTTGAAAGAACCTGGTGACTGATCTGGGTGCTGCGTGACAGCAACGTGAAGGCAATGGAGATGCCGAAGCTGCCGCCGAGATTGCGGATCAGATTGAATACGCCGGTGCCCTCGGTGCGTTTCTCGGCAGGCAGCGTGGCGAACGCGGCGGCGAACATCGGCGCCATCACCAGGCCCATGCCGATGCCCTGCACGAAACTGGTCCAGGTGATGAACCAGGTGTCCACCTGAGTATTGAAGTGGTACATCTCGAATAGCGAATACGCGAAAATCACCAGACCGGCGATCATGATCAAGCGTGGGTTGAATTTGCTTGAAAAACGGCCGATTAATACAAAGGCAATCAGTGTGCCGACACCGCGCGGCATCAGTACCAATCCCGCGATGATTACTGGATAGTCCAGAAGATTCTGCACAAATGGCGGAATCAGCGCCATGATGGCAAACATGCACAGGAACAACATGGCGCCTAGGACATTGTTGAGCACGAAGTTTCTGTCCTTGAATAGGCTCAAATCGATATAAGCGTTTGTCTTCTTGTAAGAATGTACGAAGAAAAGCCATAGACCAATCAACACCAGGCCTAACTCGATGATGGTGATTCCGGAATTGAACCAATCCTGGCGCTGGCCACGGTCTAGCATGATCTGCAGCGCGCCGATGGCGACGCTCATGAATAGAAATCCCCAAGCATCAAAAGTGCGGATCTTGCTGATCGCAGTTTCCTGTATATACGCGAGTGTCATGAACACCGCTACTACGCCCACCGGGATATTGATGAAGAACACCCAGCGCCATGAGTAGTACTCGGTCAGATAGGCGCCCAACACCGGCCCTACGACCGGACCCAGCACCACGCCCACCCCGAAGATCGCCATCGCCATGGTGTGTTTTTCACGCGGATAGGTGTCGAGGAGGATCGCTTGCGAGATCGGCACCATGGCTGCGCCAAACATGCCCTGGAGTGCGCGCAACAGCACCATTTCCGTGAGCGAGGTGGCTGTGCCGCACAGGAATGACGCGGCCATGAATCCGAGCATGCTGATCAGATACACACGTTTGCGACCAAAACGCCCGGCGAGCCAGCCGGTGGGCGGTGTCATGATGGCGGAGCCGACTATATAAGATGTCAACACCCAGGAGATTTGGTCCTCGCTGGCACTCAGGCTGCCCTGCATGTTGGGCAGCGCCACGTTCGCGATGGTGGTATCGAGCACCTGCATAAAGGTACCCAACATCACCGCGAGTGTGATCATTCCCGTGTGCGATTTGCGGCTCACAGGTTTTAGCAACCGCTCGATCATTTAAGAACAGATCAGTTATGCGCAGCCTTGGCTTCGCTAGCGCCGAAGAACAGGCTGTAGTGCGTATCAATGGTGACTTCCGCACTCATGCCAGCGCGCAGATCCGGACCATTCGGTTTGGTGTTAATCAGGATACGCACGGGAATGCGCTGCACCACCTTCACCCAGTTGCCGGTGGCATTCTGCGCGGGCAGCACCGAGAATACCGAGCCGGTTCCGGGCGACATACTGACAACAGTACCTTCCCATTTATCGTGTGGATACGTGTCCACGCTAATTTCGGCCTTCTGCCCGACATGCACGTGTGTGAGCTGGGTCTCCTTGAAATTCGCGTTTACCCAACGCTCGCCGCTCATGACCAGCGCGAACACTGGCCGCCCGGAGGTCACGACGTCACCGGGTTTGATGTCTACTTCCGTCACCACGCCGGCGGCAGGGGCCTTGATGATGGCGTACGACAATTCCAGTGCAGCCTTGTCGCGTGCAGCAAGCTTCTGTAGATAGGCCGCCTGCTGGGTAATAGGTTGATTGGCATTTCCGCCAAGGCTGGCTTCGATCTGTGCGATCTGCGCCTTGAGTGCCACGGTTTTCTGTTCGGCGATGGTGAGATTAGTCCTGATTTCATCGAGTTGCGCCGCTGGCACCACGTCGCGCTTTTCCAGATTGGTCTTGCGTTGCAAGTTGCGCTTCAGGTAGGCAATGTTTGCCTGGGCGCCCCGCAATTGCGCCTGCGCCGCACGCAGCGACTCTTGCTGGGCGCGTATCTGGTCACTCACGGTTTTCAGATTCGCGTTGGCCTGATCGAGCGCCAGCTGGAAGGGGGTTGGGTCGATTTCCAGCAGCACCTGGCCGGGTGTGACCGCCTGGTTTTGTACTACAGGCACGCCGATCACTCGGCCTGAAACTTGTGGTGTCACGCTGACTTGATTGGCATAGATGTAGGCATTATCGGTGCTCTGGTAGCGCGTGGTATGCGCCCAGTACCACACGCCCAGAATAATGAGAATCAGTGGTAGCACCACCATCAGCAGCAGGCGTCGGATGCCCGGGTTTTCGAACAGACGCTTGAGGGTGCTCATGGTTTTGACATACCTTTTGGGAGGTGGCAGAATGGACTAGACGGTCTAGTCTAATTTGACGGGTATTCCATGTCAATTTTCGAAGCCCTGCGCTCCACTGAACGCGTGTCGAAATCACGGGTGCATCCAGCCGTGGTGTTGGCGTTGAGTGCTGCAGTGGCGATGACCGCGCCTGCACTGCGGGCGGATACCCTGGCGCAGGCGTTCGCTCAAGCCTACGACAGCAATGTGGCGATCCAGGCACAGCAGGCGCAATTGCGCGCCTCGGGATATGACCTTGAGAACGCTCAGGCCGGCTACAAGCCACAGGTAGATCTGGGCGCTGGTATCGGTACCTCACATAATGATCTGTCTTCACCGTTGTTTCCGATTTCCACCTATCCCCTGAACACCAAAACGGCCGGATTAACAATCACACAGCCGTTATATACCGGCGGCCAGGTGTCATCCAATGTCAATGCAGCTGAAAGCAGCCAGTCTGCACAGCTTGCGAGTCTGAATGCTACTGAAGAACAGGTATTTCTGGATGTGGCCGTAGCCTACATGGATGTCGTACGCGATCAGGCTGTGGAGCGCCTGGAGCAAAATAACGTGGAGGTGCTCAATCAACAGCTTGATGCCACACAAGCAGAATTCGAAAACGGCGAAGTGACACACACCGACGTGGCACAGGCGCAGGCGCGTCTGGCCGGCGCTCAGGCTTCGCTCATTCAGGCACACGGCGTATTGGCCGCATCCCGTGCAACGTATGTACGTGTGGTTGGTTCCGAGCCCGGCGTATTGCAGCAAGCTGCCTTACCAGAATCCCTGCCTGCCGATCAGGTGGATGCTATACAGCTCGCTAAAAATAATTATACGGTGTTGGCAGCACGCTTTTCTGAAAATGCTGCCCAGCAACAGGCTGAGGTGGTGGCCGGCAGGCAGAAGCCCAGCGTGGCCTTGACCGGTCAAGTGCTGGAACAGCTCGATCCGGAGATCGGATTCGATCGTGTCGACACACGCTCCATCATGCTGACACTCTCCATGCCGCTGTATGCAGGAGGAGCACTGGAGGCTGAAAAACATGCTGCTCAGCAACGAGCGGTTGCGAGTCATGATGATTTGGTGGATGCCGAGCGCCAGGCGCAGCTGGATGCTGTGAATGCCTGGCAGGCCTATCAAACCGCCACCGCCAAGTTGACCGCTATCCACAGCCAGATTGACGCCGAACAGGTAGCAGCGAGTGGTGTGAAAGATGAAGCTGCGGTAGGAGAGCGCACCACCCTGGATGTATTGAATGCCGATCAGGAGCTCCTGAATGCGCGGGTGAATTTGATTCGTGCGCAACGGGATCTGCTGGTGTCCGCCTATGCACTCAAGGCCGCCACTGGTCAACTCACAGCGCAATACCTGCATATACGGCCACAAACTACATCAGACCAACCAAGCGTCGGGAAGTGAAGCCGATGGTGTTAGGAATGTACACATGAACGTCTCAACCACTGACAACACAAGTGCTCTCGGTAAACGTGACGTGATCCTAGAGGCCGCCAACAAGGTGTTTCTTGAGGTGGGCTTCGGTGCCGCCAGTATGGACACTATCGCCAACGCTGCCCAAGTTTCCAAGCAGACCGTGTATAACCATTTCGGTTCCAAGGAAGAGCTTTTTGCGGCCATGGTGCGCGCCAGTTGTGACAACATGACTCTGGCATTCGCTGAAGCCGCGAAGGATGGCAACCCAGAAAAAGCTTTACACGCTATAGCCAGACACTTTATGGGTGTGGTGTTCTCCCCGGAAAAGCTCGCCATGCATCGGATCCTGATGGCGGAAGTCCCGCGCTTTCCGGAGCTCGGCCGGGTGTATTACCAATCGGGTCCGGCCATCATTCGCAAGTTCCTGGCGGATTATTTCATGGAGCAGAACAAGCGCGGTACGCTCAAAGTGGAGAATCCGCGTCTTACTGCCGAACAGTTCATCAATATGGTGACTTGTTGCCGCTTGCGCTCTGATTTAGGTGTGGAGCCAGTGCCCAGCCAGGACATTCGCGAACAGTACATTCATAACGCTGTCGCTCTGATCATGCATGCTTGCAAGGCCTGAATCTGAAAAAAACAGTCACTGATTACGATAAAAAATGAAAAAAACAGTTTCACGCCGTATCCGTAACGTACCTGCGTCTCGAATTGCTCATGGCGTGTTGCTTACCAGTTTGCTGCTCGTGCTTTCGGCTTGTGCTGTTGGACCGACCTATCACAAACCTTCACCACCCGAGGTTAAGGGTTATACGGCTGCGCCGGTGGCCGCGACCATTCCCGCAGCCCAGTCTGCTACCGGTACCGTGGCGGGAGGGCAGACACTTAAATACGGCGTGAGCGTCAATCCGGAATGGTGGAAGGGGTTTGGTTCTCCCGCTCTGGATCAACTGGTGGCGGAGGCCTTGGAAAATAATCCCGATCTCGCTGCAGCCCAGGCGACACTGGAAGAAGCCCAATTCAATCTGAAAGCGGCCAAAGGTGTGTTTTATCCGCAGGTCTCGCTGGGGCTGGGCGGCGAACGTACCCGTACATCAGGTGCCGACAGCGGCGGCATAGCCGGACCACAGCTTTATAACCTGTATACCGGCGCGGTATCTGTGAGTTATTACCCGGATGTTTTCGGCCTAAACCGGTTGGTGACAAGAGGTGAACAAGCCCAGGTGGATATCGCCCATGATCAACTGACGGCCGCGCGCCTCACCATCGAGGGCAATGTGGTGACGATGGCGCTGGACCTCGCGGCACTTGAAGATGAAGTCGCGGCCATCAAACAGACTGTCAGTGACCAGCGCCAGATTCTGGATTTGACAAGCACCCAGTACCAACTCGGTTCCGCGTCCCAGCTTGATGTGCTTATCCAGGCGAGCCAGCTTGCCAGTAGCGAGGCACAGCTGCCGAAACTCGAGCAGGCCCGCGATCAGGCGAGGCATTTGCTGGCGACGTACCTGGGTAAATTTCCTTCCGAAACAGGTGGCATGAATGCGCCTGCGCTTGCGGATTTACATCTGCCTGCAACCCTGCCCATGAGCTTGCCCTCGACGCTGGTGCAAGAACGCCCCGACATTCTCGCGGCGGAAGCGCAACTGCGTGCAGCCAACGCGCAAGTGGGTGAAGCGGTGGCACGCATGTATCCGAGCCTGGAGCTGACCGGAAATTTCGGCGACCAGAGTAATAACGGCGGGGACTTGTTTGACCCCGCCAGCCGCATCTGGAATCTGGCCGCGAGTATTGTGCTGCCGCTATTTGAGGGCGGCGCTCTGGAAGCCCAGAAGCATGCGACCGAAGCCGCCTATCGGGCGGTGTTCGCCAATTACCAGAGCACGGTACTGGGTGCATTCCGTAACGTCGCCGATGTGTTGCGCGCTTTGCAGCACGATTCCGCGCTATTGGATGCCGAGGCACGCGCCCTGCAGTCAGCGCAACAGGCATTTGCGCTGGTGCAAACCCAATACCAGGCGGGCGCGGTGGATTATCCAACCTTGCTGATAAGTGAAATCCAATTTCAGAACGCGCGCATCGCCTTCGTGCAGGCCGAGGCACAGCGTTATGCCGACACGGCGGCGCTGTATGTGGCCCTGGGCGGTGGCGAATGGGCAAACCTGCCGGTGCCAAAGCATGAGACAGCTTCCAGCTCGCACTGATACAAAGTTTCTAATGTGAAGTGACTGAAATGTTTTACTTTTGAAGCGCTGACAAATCAAAAGATGCTGTCGGCGTGGAGAGTAATGATGAAAAAACAATGGATAATCGTGATTGTGGCCTTGGTCGTGCTGTTCGGCGCAATTTTTGGCGGCAAGTTTTACGCCGAGCATCGCGCAGCTGTCGCGGCTGCACATCGGAGTTTTCCGCCCACCGCCGTCTCCACTGGCGTGGCGAGTGATCAACCCTGGAACCCCGAAGTTAATGTGGTGGGCAGTCTGGAGGCGGTCGACGGCACCGAGATTACAGCCCAGATCGCCGGCAACGTGACCGACATCGCTTTTATCTCTGGTGGTCGTGTACACAAAGGCCAGCTGCTGGTGCGCCTGGATGATTCCAGCCAGCTTGCACTGTTGCATGCCGATCAAGCCAAGTTGCAATTGGCACAAACGACACTGACCCGTACTCAAAAGCTCTACGAGGCCCATGCCGCCAGCCAGTCGGATCTGCAAACGGCACAAGCGAATGCCGCCGCAGCGCAGGCAGCTGTGGATGGTGATCAAGCGACGTTGAGGAAACTCGATATCAGCGCACCCTTCAGTGGCATCCTCGGTATCCGCGAGGTGAGCCTCGGACAATATGTGTCACCGGGCACCGGCATTGTGAATCTGCAAAGCTATGATCCGTTATTGCTGGATTTTACCCTGCCCCAGAGCACTGTAAGCGAGATCGCCGTGGGTCAGAAAGTGGCGTTCACCGTCAATACCTATCCCGGTAAATCGTTTACGGGTCGCGTTACCGCCATCGGCGCGCAGGTGGATCCAGCCACGCGCAACATTGGCTTGCAGGCGACACTCGCTAATCCACGCGGTCTGCTGCGTCCCGGTATGTACGGCGGCGTGCAGTTAGTGGTCGGCCATGCATTGCACGGTGTAGTGGTGCCCAATACCGCCGTCAGTTACAACACCTTTGGCGACTATGTATATATTGTGGAGTCCACGCCGGGTAAGCCCATGACCGTGCACCAGTCTGTTGTGCAAGTGCAAGATCAGCGCGGCAGTTTGGCGCTCATCGCCTCGGGCGTGAAAGCAGGCGATACGGTGGTCACCGCTGGCCAGGAGAAGCTGCGCGACGGCGCAAGCGTTACCGTCGACAACAGCGTGCAACCGTAAGCCGGCCGTACACATGAAATTTACCGACATCTTCATCAGCCGCCCGGTGTTGGCGAGCGCCATTAGCCTGATCATATTGTTATTGGGTTTGCGTGCCTGGATGGGCATGACCGTTCGCGAATATCCCACCGTGACAACTACTGTAGTCACAGTGACCACGGCCTATCCGGGTGCCAGTCCGGAAACGGTCAAGTCTTTTATCACCTCACCGTTACAACAGGTTGTCGCCAGCGCGCCTGGCATCGATTACATGACCGGCACCAGTGCCGAGGGCGTGTCCACGATCACCGTGTACATGCAGCTGAATTTCGATCCAAATGCGGCCATCTCCCAGATCATGTCCAAGGTGGATCAGGTCAGAAACCAGCTGCCGCCGCAGAGCCAGCAGCCGATCATCAACGAAACTGTGGGTGACGCCACCGCGCTCATTTACCTCTCGTTTTCCGGCAAGGGCCTGAGTCAGCAGCAGATCAACGATTACGTGTTGCGCGTAGCACAGCCTAAAATCCAGGGCGTGAATGGTGTGAGTCAGGCGCAGATTGTGCCGGCGGGTACTGATCCCAGCGGCAACGCCTTCGCACTGCGCGCCTGGCTGAATCCCGCCAGCATGGCGGCGCGCGGCATTACGCCCGCAGACGTATCCAACGCACTGCAAGCCAATAACTACATATCTGCAGTGGGCAGCACCCGTAATAAACAAAAACAGGTAACCATTACTGCTACCACTTCGCTCAACAACCTGACGCAATTCCAGAACCTGGTGGTGAAGAATGTCGGTACCACCGTGATCCGGCTCAAGGATGTAGCCGATGTAACGCTGGGCGCCGAAAACTACAATCAGGCGGTATTCTTTGATGGCATACCGGCAGTATTTATCGGCGTGCAGCCGACGCCGGACGCCAACGACCTGGATGTGGCTGCCGGTGTACACAAGGTATTCAAGGAACTGCAGGCATCACTGCCGCCGGGTATACAGGCCCACATCGCATTTGACGGCAGCACCTTTATCACCGCTTCCATCCATGACGTCCTGATGACCATTATCATCACACTCATCGTCGTGGTGATCGTCATCTTCCTGTTCCTGGGTTCGTTGCGCTCGCTGTTATTGCCGGCCGTGGCCATCCCGCTATCCATCGTCGGCGCAGGCATCATCATGCTGGCCTTGGGTTTCACCATCAATCTGCTGACTTTGCTCGCAGTTGTATTGGCCATCGGTTTGGTGGTGGATGACGCCATCATCGTCTTGGAAAACATCCAACGGCTCATCGATGAGGGCGAGAAACCGGTTGCGGCTGCGATACATGGGGCGCGTGAACTGGCGAGCCCCATCCTGGTCATGTCCACCACCCTGGTAGCGGTGTTCATACCCATCGGTTTCATGGGTGGCCTGACTGGCAGCCTGTTCACCGAGTTCGCGTTCACGCTGGTCGCCACGGTGGTGGTGTCCATGATCGTTGCGTTGACGCTGACACCCATGCTGAGTTCCAAGGTATTGCGCCACACCCCTCCCAAAGGTCTGGTCCATTATTTGGACCAGGGCTTCACGCATCTACGCCATACCTACGATCGTTCGCTGCATGCGATCTTGAATTTCCGTCCGCTGGTGCTGTTGGCTGCTGCCTGCGTGCTCATCAGCATCCCGTTTTTATTCTTGGGAGCCAAAAGCGAACTCGCGCCAGCCGAGGATCAGGGTTTGATCCTGGCGGAGGGTATCGGACCATCTACCGCTACCTTGCACTATTTAGGCGTTTATGCAGACCAGATTCGCAAGGTATTTGATAGCTTTCCGGAAACTCGCCGTGTCTTCCAGATCAACGGCATCGCACCGCCAGGCGGCGCCGGCAATAATGCCGTGATCGCCGGTATCAACATGAAGGATTGGAGCCAGCGTTCGCGTACCCAGATGCAGCTCATGCCGCTGGTGCAGCAGAAATTGAATTCCGTGGTGGGTCTGCAAACCGTTGCGTTTGCCAAACCGCCACTGCCGGGTTCGGCCGGTGGCTTGCCCATTCAGTTCGTACTGACTTCGACCGAGGGGTATAAAGAAATCAACGCTGCGGCCGACCGCTTGATCGGTGCGGCCATGCGAAGCGGCCAGTTCGCGTTCCTGACCAAGGACCTGCGCTACGATAATCCGCAGATCGTGCTGGATGTGAATCGCAACGTTGCCGCAAACCTTGGCATCAGCATGAGCGACATTGGCAATGATTTGAGCCCGCTTCTGAGTGAAAACTATGTGGGCCGTTTCGACATGTCGGGCCACAGTTACGAGATTATCCCGCAGGTACCCGATGCTATGCGCGCTGACGCCAGTGCGCTTGGCAGCTACTACGTCAGAACCAGCAGCGGTACGCTGGTGCCTCTGTCTACGGTAGTGAGCATCAAACACACGGTGGAGCCAGAATACCTGCCGCAGTTCCAGCAGCTCAATTCCGCCACCATCCAGGGCACCATGGCGACGGGGGTGACTTTGGGCCAGGCGCTCAACAAGCTGAAGGGTCTGGCCACGAGTATGCTACCCAACAGCTTCAGCTTTGATTACGCCAGCCAATCGCGTCAGTTCATTCAGCAGGGCAACGCGGTGATCTTCACCTTTGCCTTGTCCATTCTGCTGGTGTTCCTGCTGCTGGCGGGCCAGTTCGAGAGTTTCCGCGATCCACTCATTGTGCTCATCGCCGTGCCCATGTCGGTGTTCGGCGCCTTGATCTTCTTGTTCCTGGGTGCGGCCGCACTCAACATCTATACGGAAGTCGGATTGATCACCCTCATCGGTTTGATTACCAAACAAAGCATCCTTATCGTACAATTCGCCAATGTCATCCAGGAGGAAGAGGGGCTTGATCGGCGCGCCGCGGCTGAAAAGGCTTCCAGCATCCGCTTGCGGCCGATCCTCATGACCACCTGCGCCATGGTGTTTGGCGTAGTGCCGTTGCTGTTAGCCAGTGGTCCCGGTGCGGTGAGCCGCTTCGACATGGGCTTGGTTATTGCAACCGGCCTCACTATTGGGGCACTGATCTCGCTCTACGTAGTGCCGGTGATCTATACCTACGTGGCGACGACGAAAGAGAGAATAGTGAAACCCGCGGAAACCGCACCTGCTATGGAAGCGAGCCACAAGCCGGAATCTCCAGCAGGCGTGTGAGGAAGACACTACGAGACATTATGACTACAAGAGCTAAAGATATTTCAGATAAGGAATCCACACAGATTCCTCCGCCACGTGACATCCCTTATCCCGGCACGATCAAACTCGCGGTAGATGCCAGTGACACCTCACAAGGTATCTTCCGTGTGCACGAGATCATCCCGGTCGCACCCGGCACACTGACGCTGCTTTATCCGAAATGGATTCCCGCTTTCCACGAGCCTTCCGGTCCCATCGCCAAGCTCGCGGGACTTAGTGTCGTTGCCAACGGCAAGCCACTTGCCTGGGTACGTGACAAGTATGACGTGTACGTATTCCGGATCGAAGTGCCAAAGGGTGTTCCCGAGATCAGCCTGGACTATCAATACCTGTCGCCGCGTGGTCCGGGTGAAGGACCGATCGAGATGGCAGGCAGCATGCTGAACTTGGTCTGGCACACAGTGGCGCTTTATCCCGCCGGTTATTATTCCCGCGGGATTACCTATGCAGCCAGCGTGCGCTTGCCTCCTGGCTGGCAATATGGCACGGCGCTAGAAACGCAATCGCAATCCGGCGATATCACGTCCTTCAAGCCGACGACATTCAATACCCTGGTGGACTCGCCGCTCTATGCAGGCCGGTACTTCAAGCGCATGGATTTAGCGCCTGGCGCCAAAGTTCCGGTACATCTGGACATCGTCGCCGATAGCCCCAAGTGTCTGGAGTGGACGGAGCCACAGCTTGCTGCACACCGTGCGCTGGTCACCCAAGCCTACAAGTTATTTGGCTCGCACCATTACGATCATTATGATTTTCTGGTGTCACTATCGGATCAACTGAGTCATAAGGGCGTCGAGCACCACCAGTCGAGCGAAGATGGCACTTTTGTCGACTATTTCACTGAATGGGATAAACGTGCACCGGGCCGTGATCTGCTGGCGCACGAATATACTCATTCCTGGAACGGAAAGTTTCGCCGGCCGGTGGACCTATGGACGCCAAACTTCAATGTGCCGATGGGAGATTCCCTGCTGTGGCTGTATGAAGGCCAGACCCAGTACTGGGGTTTTGTGCTCACGGCACGCTCCGGCCTGTGGTCCGAGGTTCAGTTTCGTGAGGCGTTGGCACTGGTTGCAGCCCGCTATGACCGCGACCGTCCCGGTTTCGCCTGGCGCACGATCCAGGACACCACCAACGACCCGAGTATCGCGCAGCGTGCATCATTGTCATACCGCAGTTGGCAGATGAGCGAGGAGTATTACAGCGCGGGACAGATGATGTGGCTGGCTGCGGACAGCAATATCCGCAAGTTGAGCTCCAATACCAAGTCACTGGATGACTTCGCGCGTACGTTCTTCGGTATGGACAACGGCAGTTTTCTGACCAAGACCTATGTATTCGATGATATCGTCGCCGCACTAAACAGTGTGGCGGTATTCGATTGGGTGGAATTCCTGCGCTCACGTCTGGATGCACATGCGCCTCCGCTGGAAGGACTTGCGGCCTGCGGCTGGAAACTCGTCTATACCGATCAGGAAAGCGAGTTTGAAAAGAACGCGCAAGCTGGACGCAAGTACACGGATTTCACGTACTCGATCGGCTTGCGGCTCGATGAGAAGGATAATCGCATCACGGACGTCCGTTGGGACGGTCCGGCATTTCGGGCAGGCATTTCTTCGGGCGCAACGCTGATCGCGGTGAATGGCCATGCGTATAAACCGGAACAGCTTAAAGACGCGATTTCCGCAGCCAAGTCCAGCGATGTGCCTATCGAGTTACTGGTGAAATTCCAGGATGAATATAAAACATTCGCGGTAGATTATCACGGCGGATCGCAGCACCCGCATCTGGAACGCATCGAAGGTACTCAGGACCATCTCAGTCAGATCATCGCTGCCAGGAAGTGATGGCGTATGCCGAAACTCTCGAAGGTGCGCTCAGGCACCGGGAGCATCAGTTGGCTACGAGCTTTCCCGATTGATAGTCACGGATCGCCTGTTCGATTTCCTCGCGTGAGTTCATCACAAACGGGCCGTATTGCACCACCGGTTCGTTGAGCGGTTTTCCGGCAATCAGTAGCAGGCGGGCGCCGCTTTTCCCGGCACGCACGGCGACGGTGTCACCCAGCGAGTCGAGGATACCTGCCGCATGTGTCGTAAGCGGCCGTGCGTCTCCCTCGACCGTTACCTCACCTTCGTATATATAGAGGAAGGCATTGTGTCCTGGGCGGATTGCCTGTTCGAATCTGGCGCCGGCCGTGAGTGTGACATCAAGGTACAGCGGGTCGGTTGAAAGCGGCGCGCTCGCCGAGTTGATGGGGCCTGCGGTTCGCTGACTACCGACGATTGCTACACCAGCAATCACTTTTACCTGACCGCCATCAGGCAACGCTGCAACCGGGATCTCATCCGAGGCAATGTCCCGATAATGCGCCGGCTTCATCTTTTCGGCGGCCGGCAGGTTAACCCACAGCTGGAAGCCGCGCATGCGTCCGTGGTCCTGTTGCGGCATTTCCGAGTGGATCACGCCATGTCCGGCGCTCATCCATTGCAAGCTGCCCGGTCCCAGATCGCCAACGTTGCCGAGATGGTCGCGATGCTGCATGCGGCCATCGAGCATATAGGTGACAGTCTCGAAACCACGGTGCGGATGATCCGGAAAGCCGGCGATGTAATCGTCGGGATTCTCGGTGCCGAATTCATCGAGCATAAGGAAAGGATCGAGGCGCGCGTCCTGGCGGCTGCCGAGACTGCGACGCAGCTTGACGCCGGCGCCGTCCGAGGTTGCCAACGCCGGTATGACTTGAACCAGTTTGCGGGTGCTCATGCGGTTTTCCTGATAGTGCTGGGTTGATAATCGCCGACCTTGGAGCGGAACGGAATTGCAAGGCGGTTCCAGCCGTTGATGGCAATTACGCACAGTGACAGGTCCACGATCTCTTTCTCGCTGAAGTGTTTGCGTACTTCAGCATAGAGTTCGTCGGGTACACCCTTGCGGATACGGGTCAGCGCTTCGGTCCAGGCGAGCGCGGCGCGTTCGCGTTCCGTGAAGAACGGCGTTTCGCGCCAGGCATCAAGCGCGTACAAGCGCTGCTCGGTTTCGCCGGCAGCGCGTGCGTCCTTGCTGTGCATGTCGAGGCAGTAGGCGCAACCGTTGATCTGTGAAGCATGCATTTTCACCAGTTCCATAAGCGGATGCTCGAGCCCGCTATTTTCCACATACTGCTGTAAGCCGCGCATGGCCTTGAGCGCTTCGGGGGCGGTCTTTGCGTAATTGAGTCTTTGTTCCATGGTGTTTCTCCTGCAAAAATTAAACGTTTACTGAATTATTTACGTGGTTGCGGCCCGGATTCCTCGAAGACCACAAGCGCGCCAGCAGCGGGTCTCTCAGCGAGGCATATCAACTGTGCTATTTTTACGTAGCAGCAGAGAGTGGGTTTCTAACAGCGGTTCAGCTTCTAATATGCATTATACTACCAGCCGTCGTAAGCTGATGGAGGCTCAACCATGCGTGTACTCATCCCTGTTTTATTTCTTGGCTTTCTCATTCCGCTCTCAGCGAGCGCTCAAAAGCCCGCTACAGAGCCAGGCGCAATTCCCCTCTACGTTGTGAAAGCCGTCAACGACCCGGAGCGTGCCGCCGATCGCGACAATGATGCGCGCCGTCAAATGATCGCAGTGATGACTTTTACCCGCGTCAAGCCCGGTGACAAGGTGATGGAGCTGATTCCGGCCACGGGCTACTGGACCCGCGTGTTCAGTCAGATTGTTGGGAAAAAAGGGCATGTCTATACGATATGGCCGACGGAGACTGAAAAGAAGTTCAGCGTGAAAGACTTGGCCATGTGGCAGGGGCTGGTGAAGACCCAGCATTACGATAATGTGAGCGTGCTTCTGCAGTCGATTGCGATGCCACACGCACCCACACCCGTGGACCTCGTATTCACGGATGACAACTATCATGATCTGCACGATCCATTTTTTGGGCCAGTCAACATGGCCAAGTTCAATAAGGACATATATGACGCGCTCAAGCCCGGCGGCACCTTCGTGATTGTGGATCACCAGGCGCCGGCAGGTTCAGGAACCAGCGATACAAATACCTTGCACCGCATTGACCCGGCAGCGATCAAGAAGGAAGTCGAAGCGGCTGGTTTCGTTTTTGATGGCTCGAGCGATGCCCTCTATAACCCGGGGGATCCACTCACCATACCGATCTTCGACAAATCGATACGCGGACACACGAGTCAGGTCATCTATCGCTTTCTCAAACCGTTGCATTGAGGTATGTCAAGTCGTACCGGTTTATGTACACGGCGTGCTCTTCCGCTGTAGTGCGTACTGAGCGCGATTGTCAATACAAACTGGTCTTGCGGGGATAAAATACACTAACTCCATGATTTCATTCGTGTCAGGATTTTTAGTAATGCCTAAATGCAGTGTTCAAATACTGCATTTAGGCGGTCGAATTTAAGTTAGGTGTCACAGAAGGACTAATCATGAATTCGAACGACTCGCACACTCCACTTGGTTGGCCTCCCGTGATACCTCGACTATCAGTCACCGATCCGTCGAAGTGCGTGAGTTTTCTCCGGGAAGTCTTCGGCGCACAAGGTACTTTCAACACGGACAGGCCATCGGAGATGAGAATCGGAGAAAGCCTCATCATGGTCGGTAACGTTGTCGAACGGCAACCCACAAACTCATTCCTATATGTCTACGTCGCTGATACTGATCGAGCCTTCGAGAAGGCTCTGTCGCTTGGTGCGAAGCCAATGGAACAGCCAAAGGAAATGCGATATGGAGATCGCCGAGCCATGGTCGAAGATCCGTGGGGCAATCGCTGGCAAATTGCAACCCACCGGCGTTTCCAAGGTGATGCCTAACCATTCAATCAAGCGGACTTGCCTTCGGCAATCCGCTTATTTTAGGCGTTAGGCATGAAACAACTTGATCGATACGTGGAGGTTTGGATGAATTACTTTCTGTACAAGCTCAACACGCCGCGCCCCACCTTTCCTGCGGACATTACACCTGCCGAAAGCAAGCTGATGCAAGAGCACTCCATGTATTGGCGTGAGTTGATGAAGAAGGGTTTAGTTGTAGCTTTCGGCCCGGTCGCCGACCCCAAGCGTCCTTACGGCATTGCCATAATTCAGCTTCAAGACAACTCCGACGCTAAAGCCCTTGGCGCGAATGACCCAGTAATAAAGGCCAAAGCAGGTTTCAACTTTGAGGTTTATCCAATGCCGAGTGTGATAGTGCCGGAGCATCATGCCTAACAATTCGTCTAAGAGGACGGCGCTCCAGCGCCGCTGCTTAACTTAAACGTTAGGCCGCTCGACTGCTTTCGCAGTCGTGTGGTTCAAAAAACAAGGTGAAGTCCATGTTCAAGATGTTGTGTTTCGCCTGCGCCTTGGCTACATCAACCGTAGCGTTTGCTGGTCAAGCGAAGTTAGTGGTGGCAAAACAAATGCACAACAGTGCGGGTGAAACAGCCATCCGGTCGGCCAGGATCGAACTTAATGCCGCGCTCGCCAATAGAGATCTTAAGACAATGGCCAAGTATTGGCTTCCGGACGTCAATACCATCGGAGGAGACGGAAGTTTGTGGGTTGGCCGAGACAAGAACATTGAGGGCTTTGCCAAAATCTTCGAAGACCCAAATTTCGTCTCCGGCCTTCGCACACCTGACAAAGTTGAGGTTGCCACGGGCGGTCCAAAGGAAGCAGCGGAAACGGGAGTTTGGGAGTGGCGCGAGCGTGTTAATAGCCAAGTTCTCACTTATAGCGGTCGATACCTTGTCATGTGGCAGCTTGTAAATGAAAAATGGCGTATTCGCTCGGAGCTTTACGTAACAACTGGTTGTACCGGAGGGACCGGTTGCCAATAAGCCTACAGTACGCTGTGGAGAAGCGAGCACCGCGTCTAACTTGGCGCTCAAGCGGACCGCGTTCCGCGGCCGCTTACCTTTGCGTTGGGCTGCAGGAATTGTGTGAGGTGATATAGCACAATGGTCGTATGCCTATTCCTCGACACTGTAGATGCGCAGCACTTCACCGCAGAGACGCGCTGTGTCGTACAAGAAATTTGTGATCGCGCTGAGATCGAAGTTCGTGCGCTCCTACCAAGTCTTCCGGAGCACATCGAAGTTGCGGCACAAACGGGTAAATGCGTTATCCAGCAAACGGGCGACATGGGAACAGCGGTCTCCCCGGAGCGGGTGGTCTGGATAGTTGACGGTTCTCGCAAAGGTAAAGTGGTGGGTGTTGCTCCTCGCCACCTATGCCCTACGTTGTTTCACGAGTTTCACCACCTCGCGCGGGGTTGGGTCAAAAGCAACTACAACCATACACCCTCTATCATCGATGCTGCAATCTCGGAGGGGCTTGCCACGGCATTCGAGCGTGATTTTGGTGGCCGTGAAGCGCCATGGGCAAGCTATCCAACCGATGCCGCGAGGTGGCTCGAGGAGCTGTTGGCGCTACCACCGAATGCAAATTACAGCGACTGGATGTTCCACCATCCAGACGGCCGCAGTTGGATCGGCTATCGTGCTGGTACGTTTGTGACTGACCACGCCATGGCTGCGTCAGGCCGATCATCCGCCGAGCTCGTCGCCACATCAAGCACTGAGCTGTTGCACATGGCAGGCTTCACCGTTCCAGCATGAGCTGCGGCCCAACAACTCAATCCAGCGGACGCGCTACGCGCGCCGCTGATTTCGACCGTTAGGCCATTGGGGGGCTTCGTGAACATAAACATTCCGAACACTCACGAGCGGGTTACGGCCGGGCGTCTACTGTCGACCACCGCGGTACAAGTCAGTGGCAGGCTAGACGCATTCTGTGGCTGGCTTCTTTTCGGCGTGGGTGCGGCCTACGCGCTAATTCTTGCTCACTGAAATAATAAGGGACAAACCACGGATAAAATTTGCGCAACGGTTACCTAAATAGAAAACGGCCCCGTTCCGGGGCCGCTTGTTGTTAGCTGAAACTGCGTCAGCGCCGGGTATTGCTTAGTAGACGCAGGATTTCCAGATACAGCCATACCAACGTCACCATCAGGGCGAAGGCGCCATACCATTCCATATAACGCGGTGCCCCGGCGGTTGCTTGCTTGGAGATCATGTCGAAATCTAGGATCAGGTTGAAAGCGGCGATGGCCACGATGAACAGGCTGATGCCGATGGACAGTCCGCTATGACCGTAGAGCATGCTCATGTCTACATGGAACATGCTTGCGATCCAGGTGAGCGCATAGAAGATCACGATGCCGAGCGTGGCCGCGCCCACCATTTTGTACAGCCAGGGTGTGGCCTTGATCACGCCGGTGCGATACAGGATCAGCATGGCCAAGGCCACCGCCATGGTCAGACCCACCGCCTGGATCACGATGCCCGGATACTGGGCATTGAAGATCGCGGAAATGCCACCGACCGCGAAACCTTCCGCGATGGCATATAGCGGTGCTGTGATTGGCGCCCAGGTAGGTTTGAATGCCGTCGCCAGGCCGAAGACCAGACCACCGATAACGCCGCCGATCACATAGGGCATCACTGCCGCAATGTTGAACACCGCCGGAGTGGTGGCCGTAGCCGGCACATAACCTGCGAATGCCTGTGACCAGCACCAAGCCGCAGTGATAATCAGCAGCACTAACATGATGAGGCTCTTGCCGATGGTGCCGTTG
>JBOIBD010000027.1:0-19971 GCA_050739415.1 Gammaproteobacteria bacterium
AGTAGACGGCGGTGAGCACTGGCTGGCCGCCCAGATTGGTATTGCGAGGGTTTTAATCGAGCAAGGCAAACCTGATGCAGCGCGCAATTATATAGATAGTGTTGTTGCAGCCGATCCAGATGATGCGGTGCAATTTAGAATCGCAGAAGCACAACTGTTCAGCGACACTAGCGACAACCAAGCCGCCTTGAAGGTCTTTGATCAAGCACTGGCGGAAAATCCAGATAATGGTGACCTGCTGTATGGACGTGCCCTGCTGCAGGATGTCTTGGGCAATACGGCAGCCGCAGAAAGCGACCTGCATCTGATTATCAGCCGGCAACCGGACAATGCCGATGCCCTGAATGCCTTGGGCTATACGCTCACCGTGCATTCCACCCGTTATCAGGAAGCACGCATATATATAGAGAAGGCTCTGCAACTCAAACCCGACGACCCGGCCATCATAGACAGTATGGGTTGGGTGGAATACCGGCTTGGCAATTATCCACAAGCACTCGATTATCTACGCAAGGCTTACGCACAACTTGCCGACCCGGAAGTAGCCGCTCATCTGACCGAGGCCTTGTTGGCTGCGGGTGACGTACAGGAAGCGCGCGGCGTGTGGAGCAGCGCGCTCAAACAGCACCCAAAAAATCCCGCACTCCTCAAGCTCGGCTCGCGATTCTCGCCATGAGATTCCGTGGAGTATTTTCAATCAGCATTCTGCTGCTGGCCGGCTGCGCGAGTGTGCCGGGTACCGCGCCTGTGGGCCCGCCCAACGAAGCCGCTTGGCAGGCACGCCGCGCGCGACTCGGAATGCTGATGGACTGGGAGCTGCAGGGCCGCGTGGGCATCGTCAACGGCAAGGATGGTGGCAGCGGCTCCATGGACTGGAAACAGCGGGGTGGTGTCATGGACTTCAGTTTTCGTGGACCGTTCGGTGCCGGGAGTCTGGAAGTCCGAGGCGATTCTAGTGCCTTGTGGGTGCGTAGTTCCCGTGGTGATAATTTCGTCAGCACCGAGCCTGAACAGGATTTTGCTGAACGCCTGCATGTGCCACTGCCGGTGTTGAGCATGCGTTACTGGTTGCTGGGTCTACCGGACCCGGGCACGCCGTTCACCAAGACCGTGGATGCCCGCGGTCATCTGGTGACGCTCTCGCAACGCGATTGGCGAGTGGATTATCAGGATTACGCCAGTTTCGACGGCTATGAACTCCCCACCCGTCTACTGATCCAGCGCGACCAAGTTCGCATCAAGATGGCTATCAATCAATGGCAGGTGGGTCCGGCTATCAGCAATACACCTACAAAGCCTCAATGACAGTGGCATCAATTTATGGCGGGTAAGGATCCTGCGCCGTCGCCTGAATGCGGGTAGGGGCGCCGCACGCTGCTTGTAAAACCACACCATAGCGCTTCCCAGGCCGCTGATTTGACAGGAAAATCCGCTGCAATCACAATAGCGCGCTTTTCTGTGGCCGAAAGCCGCAATGACTTCGAACCGGTGATGCACAAACAGCCTCCTGCGAAAGTGGAAGCCCTGGGTTGGTTTGGCCACTTATGAAATTTGGGGCGTAGCCAAGCGGTAAGGCAGCGGGTTTTGATCCCGCCATCCCAGGTTCGATTCCTGGCGCCCCAGCCAAACGACATGATTTTCCGGAACACGTAGCGCGTTTCGGTGTGACCGACCTGGATAGAGAGTGAGGGTGCCGTGTCAGCAGTCAGCATGATGGTGTTCGCGGGCAACGCCAATCCAAAGTTGGCAGGCAAAATCGCCAGCCATCTGCATTTGTCCCTAGGCAAAGCGCAGGTCGGCCGCTTCAGCGACGGCGAAGTCGCGGTGGAGCTGATGGAAAACGTGCGCGGCCGCGATGTGTTCATCGTGCAATCCACCTGTCCGCCCACCAACGACAACCTCATGGAGTTGCTGGTGATGGCCGATGCATTGCGGCGCGCTTCGGCATCACGCGTCACCGCGGTGGTGCCGTATTTTGGCTACGCCCGCCAAGACCGGCGCCAGCGTGCTGCGCGGGTGCCCATCACCGCTAAGCTGGTGGCCAACATGATGGTGTCAGCGGGCGTAGACCGCGTGCTGACAGTGGATTTGCATGCGGATCAGATTCAGGGATTTTTCGACATCCCGGTGGACAATGTGTATGCGTCGCCGGTATTGCTGGGCGACGTCTGGAAACAGAAGGTCAAGAACCTGATCGTGGTGTCACCGGATGTTGGTGGCGTAGTCAGAGCGAGGGCACTGGCGAAACGGCTTGACGATGCGGAGCTGGCCATCATAGACAAACGCCGGCCGCGACCCAATGAAGCACAGGTGATGAACATCATCGGCGAAGTGGCTAACAAGACTTGCGTCATTGTGGATGACTTGGTGGATACAGCCGGCACCTTGTGTCTCGCCGCGAAGGCGCTGAAAGAGCAAGGGGCCGCCAAGGTGATGGCGTACATTACCCATCCGGTGTTGTCCGGCAAAGCCATCGAGAATATCGAAGCTTCGGTGCTGGACGAGTTGGTAGTGACGGACACCATCCCGTTACGCGGTAATGCAGAGGCTTGCCGCAAGATTCGGCAACTGAGCATTGCAGAGCTACTGGCCGAAACTGTGCGCCGCGTGAGCGAGGAGGAATCTGTTTCCTCGCTGTATATAGATTAAGATGTGCTGAGTGCTGAGTGCTCCGCGTAAGAATTTATCTTCGCCGCAGCACCCAGCACGTGGCACGCAGCACTTTTGTAGGAGCCGAACCTGGTCGCGGGGAGGCGTTTGTTAATCGTAACTGGAGTAATAAGACATGGCTATCAGCTTCAATCTGGGCGCCGAAGTCCGCAACGACAAGGGGAAAGGTGCGAGCCGCCGCCTACGTCGCGCGGGTAAAGTGCCGGGCATTCTGTATGGAGCCGGCGAACCGCCGGTGGATCTGGCGTTCGACCACAACGAGCTGCGCAACGGCCTTGCGCACGAAGCGTTCTACTCGCACATCATCAAGGTCAAGGTTGGCAGCGATGAGCACCAAGCCATCGTAAAGGACCTGCAGCGTCATCCTGCCAAACCGATCATCCTGCATCTGGATCTATTGCGGGTGAAGGATGACGTGGAGGTTCGCGTGCACGTACCGCTGCATTTCCTGGGCGAAAAAGAAGCCATCGGCGTCAAGCAGCAGGGCGGCGTGGTATCGCGCAACCTGATCGAAGTGGAGATCGCGTGTCTGCCGCGCTATCTACCCGAATACATTGACGTGGATGTTACCAATCTGGAGCTGAATCACGCCTTGCACTTGTCGGATCTGAAACTTCCCGAGGGCGTGCGTATTGTGGTACTGGCATACGGCGAGGAACACGACTTGCCGGTGGTGGCTATCCACCATCCACGCATTACTGTCGAGGAAGAACCAGTGGCAGCCGCTGCTCCCGCGGAAGGTGCCGCCGCACCGGCGGAAGGCGCTGCCGCCACACCCGCTGCAGCCGATGGCAAGACTCCTGCAACGGATGCCAAGGCGGGGCCCGCCGGCAAGGCAGCACCTGCTGGCAAGGCTGTGCCAACGGAGAAGGCCGCGCCGGCTGCCGAAAAAGGCGGCAAGGGCAAGGACAAGAAGTAATCGAACGCCGGCCCGCATTTTTTGCGGGCCGGTCCCTACTTCTTGTTTGTCATGTCAGAGTCCATGCAGATACAACTCGTAGTCGGCCTCGGCAATCCCGGGGCCGAATACGTTTTGACGCGCCACAACGCCGGCTTCTGGTTCGTGGATGCGCTGGCGCGCGCGCATGGCGGCAAGTTCAGTCATGAGCGCAAGTTCAGCGGCGACGTGTGCCGTTTAAGCATAAGCGGTCATGATCTGCGTTTGCTCAAACCGATCACATTTATGAATCGCAGCGGTCAGTCGGTACAGGCGCTGACGGCGTATCTCAAGTTGCCTCCCGAAGCGATCCTGGTCGCTCATGACGACCTGGATTTGCCCGTCGGTGTGGTGCGCTTGAAACAAGGCGGCGGCCATGGCGGGCACAACGGTCTCAAAGACATCATGGATCATCTGGGTGAGAATTTTTCACGCTTGCGTTTCGGCATTGGCCGGCCGCCGCATGGACATGAAGTCATTGACTATGTGCTGCACCGTGTTGATGAGGAGGGCGAAGCAAGAATCATGGAAGCTGTAGCCGCGGTCATGGCGGTGATGCCACAGATTCTCGCCGGCGAAATGGAAAAAGCCATGCACGAACTGCACAGCCGTGGCGTAGTACCGCGCAACAAGCACGATGAATCTTCGAGTCATCAAGATAATACGCAGAAAGATAAAACATGAGTTTGAAATGTGGCATCGTTGGTCTGCCCAATGTTGGCAAGTCCACGCTTTTCAATGCGCTGACCAAAGCGGGCATTGCTGCGGAAAATTATCCTTTTTGTACCATTGATCCAAACGTGGGTGTGGTGCCGGTGCCGGATGCGCGTTTGCAGGCGCTCGCTGCCATCGTGAAACCAGAAAAAATCATACCTGCGACTGTAGAGTTTGTGGACATCGCGGGTCTGGTGGCCGGCGCTTCCAAGGGCGAGGGTCTTGGTAACCAATTCCTGTCGCATATCCGTGAGACCGACGCCATAACACATGTGGTGCGCTGCTTCGAGAATGCTGATGTAGTTCATGTCACCGGAAAAGTGAATCCAGCTTCGGATATCGAAACTATAAATACAGAACTGGCGCTGGCAGATCTGGAAACTGTGAGCCGCGCCCTGGAGCGCAACGCCCGCGTAGCCAAATCCGGCGACAAGGATGCGGTGGTGCGGCAGAAAATCCTGGAGGTGATCAAGGCGCATCTTGATCAGGCCAAGCCAGCACGGTCACTCGGCCTGTCGCCTGAAGAAGAGTTGCTGGTACGCGAATACGGTCTGCTGACACTGAAACCCGCCATGTATATCGCGAATGTGGACGAGCATGGTTTCAGTGGCAATCCGCTACTTGATAATGTGCAAGCTATCGCGAATTCCGAAAAATCGGAAGTCGTCGCGGTATGTGCTGCCATGGAAGCCGAAATCGCGGAACTGGACGACGCGGATAAGGTAGATTTTCTCAAGGACATGGGCTTGAGTGAACCCGGCCTCAACCGCGTGATCCGCACCGGGTATAAATTATTGGGACTGGAAACCTATTTCACCGCCGGTCCCAAGGAAGTGCGCGCCTGGACCGTGCACAAGGGATTCACCGCGCCGCAGGCAGCAGGCGTAATCCACACCGATTTCGAAAAAGGTTTCATCCGCGCAGAGGTAGTGGCGTATGAAGATTACGTGAAATACAAAGGCGAAGTTGGCGCGCGCGAAGCCGGGAAATGGCGGCTGGAGGGAAAGGAATACCTCGTCCGGGAAGGAGATGTAATGCATTTCAGGTTTAATGTGTGATGAGCACCAATTTCTTGACTTGAACGGCATGAAAACAGACAATCTGCGCCCTTCAATATTCCCAATTGGCTATGTAGCTCAGCTGGTTAGAGCGCGGCACTCATAATGCTGAGGTCGGTGGTTCGAGTCCACCCATAGCCACCAACTACGAATAATCGTAGTTAAGAACCAAACGATGATGGTACTAAACCGACCTCAGCATTATGCTGATTATAAAAGGTCGGTGTTTCTCCGGCGGCGCTATGCTCCTGCTGCGCGTCCCGCCGGCCCAGGGTGGCCATCCGTGGCCGCCCGTTCGACCTGTCGGTCGAACCCACCCATAGCCACCAACTACGAATAATCGTTGTTAAGAATCAAACGATGAGGGTATTGAACCGACCTCAGCATTATGCTGATTATAAAAGGTCGGTGTTTCTCCGGCGGCGCTACGCTCCTGCTGCGCGACCCGCCGGCCCAAGGCGGCCATCCGTGGCCGCCCGTTCGACCTGTCGGTCGAACCCGCCCATAGCCACCAAACAAGATTTTCACTTCGCTGGAGTCGGAATGTTGCTGTGCCGACCTCAGCATTATGATATTGATATATATAGTCGGTGGCCCGTCGGTGAATTGTGCTTTCCTGCACAATTCACCTGCCCAGGGAGGCTTCCTGCCTGCCTGCGCGAAGCTGTGCTTCGCGCCCACCCATAGCCACCAGATCAATAACCGTAGTCTGAACCGATCACGATTCAATAAACATATGGTTAGGATACGTGGACTGTTATTATTCCATACGATGAATATCGTGGCGTATGGCCAAATTACGAAACTCCGAACGGATGACTCATACGGTATTTTACTTGCGCCCTGAGTTGCTCGAATTCTGGATCACCTTTCAAAGTTTCAAAATCATCGGTAACACCACTGCCAATGACTATGAGCATCGAGAAGTCACGCGCTGCAAATGCCGCCTTCAAGTAAGAAATTACCTCTTTCTTTTTGCCAAGGAGCGCGCAGGTGCTAGCCAGTGCGAAGCCGGATGATTCACCTTTGTCGAAAATGCTCTGTTGCGCGCGCCGCATTTCCTCAAGCATTCCGCGTTCGCCGCTGTTTGACAAGCCGCGCTTCGCGGCTTCTGCGATTGCAGTCTCGCGAGGGTCTTTGGATATGGAAGCGGCAACTTCCGATTCTGTAACAAATGCCTTGAAGTCCCTTTCCTCCCAGAAAATTACCGCAAGATAGCGCGGAGCAGAAATGAAACCGGGTTCTGCACGCTGGATTTCCACGAGTGTTGCAATGCTCTGCGCGCGGTCTCCTGACCAAAAACCGATCAGCGCTTGGTCCGCAAGGATAGAGCGCGACGCAGGATCCAGTTCGCGTGCGCGCTCAATCTCGGAACGCGCTTCCGGGAACCGGCCCAGCGCAAGCAGAGCCGTCGCATACCAGTGATGTGCGTCCCCATCCTGGGGATCAAGCTGAATGGCTCGTTGATATTCCGCCAGCGAACGCGAGACATTCCAGTCCCAATACAGAAGCCCGAAGGCTAGTGCCGCATGCGCCTGCGAAAGTGAATCGTCCAGCGCGATCGCCTTGTTGGCCGCGGCAATGGCGCGCGGAAACGCAGCCGACTTCGGCATCGAGGTGTATTCCGGCATCAGGTTATAACTGTCTGCAAGTCCCGCATAGGCTTGGGCGTAGTGTGAATCGTGAACAATGGCCTGGGTGAACGCATCCACCGCCTGCGTGAGACTGCCCTGTGTTCTTCTATTCCAATAGTAGAGGCCTTTCAGATAAAACTGTTCCGCTACCGGATCCGGCGCGGTCCTGACCGGAGCCGGATTGATTGGTGTTTGGGGCACAAGACTATGGGGAAGCTGACGCAGGTGGAGAGCGCCCCACAACGAGAAAGCCACAATGGCGGTTACTGCCAGAGCGCCAAATGACCACACACGGATTCGGCGAGGCCGTTTGATGGTAAGGATAGCGGGTGCTGGCTCGGCGGGACGTGGTTTCGCCGTCGCTCCGTCTACCTTAGCGCGATTGATCCAGAGGTTGAGTTCCTCGGAATACGCAAACACGCGGCCTTTGTCCCCGGGAACCCTATGTACCGGCATGGACCGATCAGTTTCCCAGCGTTTGACGGTGCGCTCGTCCTTCCCAAAGTACGCCGCAATTTCCTTCCAGGACTCAATTCGCTGACTTTTGGCCGGAATCTCGCTGTCTTGCAACATTTTCCGCCTTTGCAGTACGCACATGCCATGGACAAGGAATTAACCCGAATCAGTATAACTGTGCCTTGCATGTCATAACACAAGAAAATCGCGCCGGCTCGTGTCCCGAATTGACCCGTAATGACCTCTTAATGCCCCTTTATGACCCAGTGATGCCCCGTTATGTCTCTTGCCACATCTGGGTGGTCAGCTGAATCTACTGCGCGACGATTCAAGTTCTCAGATGACGACCTTGGCGCCACCCTGCCTTGTGTCGGAAGTCTGAGCTGAACGTCAGCACTTCATTCGATTTTGGGGTTTAAATCTGTAAGGAGACCGCCATGTTGTCCAGACATTTGTCATCCGCGCTCGCTTTTTTTGCTCTTATGCTGTTTGGCATATCAGCCTTGGCTCAGGCCCCCAAGCCCAGTTCTTTCGAGGCGACGAGCGGCTTGTCAGCCTCTGCGCACTTGGCGCGCGCCTACGGCAAGTTGGCTTTGAGCTTTCAGCCGAACCTCGGCCAGACCTCGAAACAGGTGCAGTGGCTGGCGCGGGGATCGGACTACACTCTGTTTCTGGCTGGCAACGATGCGGTCCTGGAAATGTATCGGATCACGCCCGCCAAGCCTGGGCAGGCTCCGAAGAACAGCGAGGGCGTTCTGCGAATGAACCTGCTGGGTGCCAATCGAGCCCAGAAGATGAGCGGCGCGGAGCCGCAGCAAGGAAAGGCGAACTATTTTACCGGCAATGACAGCTCCCATTGGCAGAAAAACATCCCACTTTATGGTCAGGTTCGCCTAGACCACGTCTATGCCGGTGTGAACCTGCTTTATCACGGTGGGCGTGGCCAGCTCGAGTACGACTTCATCGTGGCTCCGAATGCGGATCCCAACCGCATTGCGCTCGGCTTCCAAGGCGCCACGCCGAGTATCGCTGCCAACGGCGATCTCTTGCTACCCATCCCCGGCGACACAACGGTGCGCTTCGACAAGCCGGTTGCTTATCAGATGGCCAAGGATGAGCGCACGCCGGTTGATGCTGCTTACGAACTGGCCAGCAATGGCCATGTGAGTTTCCGCCTTGGTGCCTATGACCATAGCCGCGAGCTGGTAATTGATCCGACGTTGGTGTTTCTGGGCACGCTGGGCGCAGGCGATTACCCCAATGCCACGAATCTGGGACAGATCACCGTCGACTCGACCGGCGCCATGTACTTCATCGGCACTACCAATGATCCGACGTATCCCGTCACGTCAGGCGCGTACCAGCAGGTCTGTGGTCCGGCGAATAGCGTCGCCGCCAGCAACGGCATCGTGTACTGCGGAAACAGCACCAGCGCTTATGTGAGCAAAATCAGCGCCGATGGCACCAAGCTCGTGTACTCCACTTATCTAAGTGGTGGCGGAGGTCATGAGCAGGGGACCTCTATCGCAGTTGATGGCTCAGGAGTCGCCTATTTGCTGGGTGCAACCTCGTCCAATGACTTTCCGGTCACTGCCGACGCCTTTCAGACCCAGTGCCAACCACGTTCGGCCGGTGTCTTCGGGCCGCCCGTCCTGCCTCCCGTCTCCATATGTGACAGCTTCAGTAACGGTGGCGGCACGGAGTACACCGTCCAGGGCCCGGAGTTCTTCTTCGCTAAGCTTAGTGCGGACGGCTCATCGCTCCTCTACTCCAGCTTCCTCGGAGGTTCATACGCAGCCTACCCCATTGCCACCGCGCTGGACGCCTCCGGCAACTGGTATCTCTTTGGACAGACGTCCGTTGAACAAGCCAGTGAAGTCTACCCCGGCCCCGGCGACACAAGTACCTTCGTGCAGTTCCCCGGCGTGAGTGCCAGTGGCTATCAGACCGTCTCGAACGCCAAACGCAACAATCCTCCCTCCAACAGTCCGGAGGATATCGCTATCGCCGGAGTACTCAGCAAGTTCAGCAACAATGGTCATACCTTGCTGTACGGAACATTCTTCGGCGACGAGACCTATGGCGACAACGTTCTTCCCACTAGTCTGGCAGTAGGCGCCAATAGTGTTGCCTTTATCGGCGGCTGGTCCAATGCCTCGGCACTACCCACCACACCAGGGGCGGCAAAGGGTAGCTGCACGGCGGTCGCCAGCAGCATTGACACCTGCACCACGGTCGATGGTTTCGTGGCGGCCTTCGACACCACCAAATCGGGTGCGGCGTCGTTGGTTTATTCCACCCGTATTGGAGGCTCCGCAACCAGCCAAGGCTCCAACATTCCGAACCAGGAGGTCCTCGGTGTTGCAGCTGACTCCAACAATGACGCCTATGTCACGGGGTACACCTATGACCAGACCTTCCCTGTCCCTACCACGGCTTACATGAACGCCTGCGCGACCGTCAATCCTGCGAACACCAACAATTGCAACTCAGCATTTGTACTAGAGATTAACCCGGCGGGTACAGCGATCCTGGGTGGCTCCTTCCTCAGCGGTACGGCCGCGTATGCCGAGAATTCAGTCGGCTACGAGGTTCTGCTCGACAGCAAGAACCAGGTCTATCTATACGGAATCTCGCAGGATGGCCAAAGGACCTTTCCCACGGTCAATCCTGTGCAGGCCCAGGGCAATGGCGGCAACGCCCTCTACATCGCGACCATGACGTCGGACCTCACCAAGTTGCTGTTCTCCACCCGCTTTGGCAATCCGAATCTGAACGGCAGCAACGTTACTCCGGTCAATGGTCTCGCTCTCGACCCCAGCGGCAACATTTACTTTGCGGGCACTACCTACGACCAGGTTTTCACGGCGACAACCGGTACCTACGCGACCGCCGCGAATTCCGGGACCGCCGCTCATACTTTCTTCGGAAAGATTAGCCCGGTGCTTCTGGCTAGTATCACTTCGCTGAGCGTCAGTCCCGAGACGACTGCGACCTTTGGCAGCAGCATCACCTTCACCGCTACAGTAACCGGAAGCAGTTCCACAGCACCTACTGGCACCGTGACCTTCCTCGACGGAACCACGACGCTTGGTCCGGGTACACTCAGCAGTGGCAAGGCAACTTATGCAACCTCAGCCCTGGCAGTTGGTGCGCATAGTATTACGGCAGCCTACAGCGGTGATTCGTCTTACGATGTGTCGACTTCTGCTGCCGTGAGCGTCACAGTGGCTGCTGCACCGGCGCCGACGGTCACCATCAGCGTGTCACCGACGAGCATTACGGTGGGCCAATCCGCAACGATCACATGGAGCTCAACCAACGCCACTGCGTGTACCGCTAGCAGCGCGTGGAGCGGTACGCAGGCTACCAGCGGTATGCTGACCGTTACACCGACTGCGGCGGGCTCACTCAGCTATGCATTTGCTTGCACCGGCAGCGGTGGCACGGCCAATGGGTCGGCCAAGTTGACAGTGAACGCGGCAGCCCCAGGTGGCGGCAGCGGTGGCAGCAGTAGTGGAAGTGGCGGAGGCGGCGGTGCGATGAATGTGTGGATGCTGTTAATGCTTGCCGCTCTGGCGCTGGCTCGACTGCTCGGAGTAAGCAGTCCGTCGTCCCGGTACGAGGAGTAACAGCGCTATCGATCCACTGAATCAGGAATATATAAAGAGAATCCTGGAAATGAGTATCCTGGGTAAGGTCTGGCCTTGTCCTGTAGATAGTACCAAGCGGGATATTGTCGCTTACTGTGGTTTGATTTCTTTGAATGTAGCGCTTGAATAGCGTCGTTGCCGTGCCTCACGGCGTTCGTCGGCTTGCCGGATAGTTTCCTGTTTTTCTTGTTCCGGCATTTCTGACCAGCGGCGTATTTCATCGAGGCTGCGCCCGCAACCGATGCAGATGTTGTCGTCGTCGAGACAACAGTTGCGTACACACGGTGAGGCAACAGGATCACTCATGGTTTCATTTGCATGGACTGCTTGTCGTGAAATTCTACGCTCACGCTACCAGGAAGCAGAGCGCGACATAGGTCAGGCCGCTGAAAATTAGCCAGACAGGTGTCAGGCGATGGATGAAACCCAGAAACAGCACCCATAAGGCGGCCGCGAAGGTGAGTCCCATGGCCCAGAGGATATCCGGCCGCGGTTGCCAGGCGCCGAGCTGTATGCCAAAGGCCGGCAGCAAAGTTCCCTGGAATACCAGCGCGCCGGTGACGTTGCCGAAGGCGAGTGTGTCCTTGTTGCGCCGTATCCATAGGATGCTGTTGAATTTCTCCGGCATTTCCGTGGCCAGTGGTACGATCAACAACGATAAGGCCAGCACTCCGACGCCGGTCAAGGCTGCCGCCTGTTCCACTCCGTACACAAACAGTTTGGCGCCTGCGATGATAAGCGCGAGTCCCAATGCCAATTGGGTTATTTCAGAAATCAGGTTGTGTGGAATGCCGATGCGTCGTAACCACAGCGCCGCATCTGCCTGAGTACCGTGCCCTTGCGCTACCAGCAGCTTAGATGCGCGGATGGTGTTGATCACATAGTTTACGTAAATGAAAACCAGGATGGCAGTTGCCACGGCGCGCGCGCCGAATTGATTTGCTGGTATGAACAAGGCGATGAAGGCGATGATGAATGCCGCGAGGAAATACAACAGGTCGCGCAGGAAGCCGCTGACCTCAGGTTTCAAGGGGGTGTGCCAGCCGCGTTTCATGCCGGCGAACAGCGCGATGAGTGCCATGGCGATGGAGGCAAGCATCAGCGGTGCGCCTAAAATGGCGCCGATGCCGATGTGCTCGCGCACCTCAATGGTGGAGCCGCCGAAGAATACGGCAACAATAGGTACGATGGTCTCCGGCAAAGCCGTCGCCACCGCGGCCAGCACGGATCCTACCAGGCCCTCGGACAGGGCGTAACGCTGCCCCACGTGCTCGAGTGCATTCGTGAACAGCACGGCGCCCGCCAGGATGATGATCAGCGCCAATATCAGCGCGCAGATGTCAAATATCAACCGGCACCTGCCTTCGTGTCCGGCATCTCGTTACAGTCATGCTGGACTCCGGTTAATCTTCACTTACAAACGGTTTTCGTGAGCCGCTATCCTAACCTAAAAGGAGAAATGGCATGCGCGCGTGGTACGTTTCAGGCAAGAGAAGGATTGGTTGTGACTAGTTAATGCTTCTGGCTTTCGTCTGTGCGGCGCGTAGTGCTTGCTCGAAAATTTCTACCGGTTGCGCGCCGGATAAGGTGTAGCGGTTGTCCAGGATAAAGAAGGGTACGCCGGTGATGCCCATCTCACGGCCGGCATGCAGGTCGTTGAGTACTTTGTTGCGTTCATTTTCACCGGCAAGCCAGCTGCTCATTTCTTCCTCGATTCCAGCGCCATGCGCTAGTTCCGCAAGCATGGCGTCATCGCCGATATCGCGACCTTCCAGGAAATAAGCGCGAAACAGGGTTTCTACCATTGCTTCTCCCTTACCTTTGGCTTCGGCCAAGCCTATCAGACGGTGGGAATTGAAAGTGTTGGGGCTGCGAGTGATCTTGTCGAACTGGAAATCAATCCCCGTATTCTTGCCTGCCTCGCGTATATGCGCATAAATCGCTTTTGCAGCTTCCGGGCCTCCAAACTTGGCATCCAGGTATTCCCGGCGGTCGCGTCCCTCGGGCGGTAAATCCGGATTGAGTTGGAAGGCGTGCCAGTGGATGTCGGCATCACCAGATTCCGATTTTGCCAGTGCCGCTTCCAGGTGACGCTTGCCGATGTAGCACCATGGGCAGACTGTATCGGAGAAAATATCAATGCGCATGCTCAGCGGCTGACCTTGGTATAAATCACACTGGGCTTGTCGCCACGGCGTGAATAGAGGTGTTCGCGGCTGTAATCCTCATAATCGGCGTCGCGCTCCTGTTCGGTGTCGTACCAGCGGTAGGCTTCCCAATCTGGACCCAGCAGATGTGGAGCGGACATGGGATCATCCGGTGGCAGGGTACAGTGGATGCCATATCGTTTAGTGGAATTGGTTGTGTTCATACAATTATTCGTGTTGCGTGTTTGGACACCATTTTAACGCATCTGAGGTGTAGGTTGTTGGTAAGGCGAGCAAACGCAAACAGCTGGGATGTTGGGCTTCGCGACATTAGCCCAACCTACATTCTGTGCACCAACCCTAACTGTGTTTTCTCAACCCGACTCTATCCGGTCGAGGAAAAGGTCCAAAAAATACTGACGCACTTATATATCAATAGGTAAATGGGTATTACGTTTGGGCGAAATACTGTTTGAGGTATTCGTCGAACGATATCCGGTCAGCTGCTTCGATCTGTGCCTGTTTTTCCAGTGAGTCGTGCGCCAGTTGCTCGAAATGCTGTTGGGTAGCAGGCGTCAGGCGGCGTTGCCGGAAATAATCTCGGTCTTTTTCGGACAGACGCTTCGCAAAACGGTAGAAGCTTTCACCATGTTCACGCATATCCGCCAGGATTCGAGCCGAGGCCAAGAGTTCTGGATCGGCTAGAGCTTCACGCCGTGCTTGCAGAGTGGTGCGGTAGGGTTTGTCGGCACGCTCGCCATCGAGTATCTCGCAAATACCGTCCATCTGGTCGGTGATTTCCTTCGCCCAGTCGCGGAGCCGGATGCCATGACCGTCGCGCTGCAATTCCAGCGTAGGATCGCGGCCGTAGCGCGCAGTTTGTGTCTGGTTGTGGTTGATGATCACCTGTTCCTGTTCCGAGACCGGCGGACTGTCGTGCAGCAGGCATAAAGCCAGCAGCGCCTCAATGAAACGCAGGGCCGGTGCGTCGGCACCCACCGGATCATAGGCGTTCACATCCAGGGCCCTCACCTCGGCGTACATCACGCCGCGTTTTTTCAGAGCAAGTGTGGCGCGTTCGCCGGGGTTGATGGGCTGTTTGGGGCGGACATAGGTGTAGAACTCATTTTCGATCTGCAGGATGTTGGCGTTCAACTGGCGGTATTCGCCATTTACTTTGACACCGATCGCTTCGTATTCCGGCTCTGGTGTACTGATAGCGTGTGTGAGACTGCTCACGTAATCGTCGAGGCTGTTGTATCGCACACCGATGTGCGCCTGGTTCTTGTTCTTGTAACCGATGTCGCTCATGCGCAGCGAAGTGGCATAGGGCTCATACCAGGTGCCGGCGTCGAATTCCTGGAAATTCGGGTTACGGCCGTGGAAGAAACTCTTGCATACCGCCGGTGAGGCGCCGAAGAAATACGGCACCAGCCAGCCCAATCTCTGGAAATTGCGCAACATGCTGAAATAGGAGTCATTAATGAAATCCTGCAGCGGCCGGTGATCGCCTTGCAGTTCTTTGAGGGCTGGCCAGAGTTTTTCTGGAAAGGAATAATTGAAATGCACACCCGAGATGGTCTGCATGGTGCGGCCGTAACGGTAGCCGAGCCCGCGGCGATAGACATGCTTCATCATGCCGACATTGGACTTGCCGTAACGCGCAATCTGGATTTGTGCATCGTCTTCGAGCGAGCAAGGCATGCTGGTGGCCCAGAGCATCTCACCGTCCAGATGCTGAAAAACAAAACTGTGGATGTCACACAGGAAACCAAGCGTATCTTCTATCGTCGCCAGAGGCGGCGTCACCAGCTCGATGAGCGACTCGGAATAATCCGTGGTGATGTGGGGATGCGTGAGTGCCGCACCCAGGGATATCGGGTGTGGTGTATGGGCGATACAACCTTCGGCGTTAACCCGCAGGCTTTCCTTTTCCAGGCCCGTGAGGCCGCCCCGCAACAGCGGTGCGACCGGACTTGCCAGCAATCGGCTCAAACGTTGGTCGAGGTGTTCGGAGAAAGGCATGAATTATGTGTCCAAAGCTGAGTCGTATGGTGGCGTAAACCGAGGCGAGAGTGCAAGCGGTGTTTTGGCGGAGCGTCTTGCAGGCGTGGTTGTTGGACTAGGGTGGAAGTCGCTACTGATGGAAAACCAGATACAAAAAAAGGCCGGTTTACGCCGGCCGAAGGGGGTTCGCGACAAACTGGTAATTATTCAGAAATCCATCAGATGATTCTCAACCGCCCCAGCATTCGGTGCTGGTGGTTGAACCTCCGCCAGCGTAGGACACTTTGGCGCCGGTATTGTCGAGCGTGAACCTCTGGCAGTCGGTATCGCTGTCCTGGCGCTTGCCGGCCACCGCCGTGGCCTGGATCACATAGGTGCTGGTCGTAGCAGGTGTCGGGAAGCTGATAGTGTAAAAGCCATTCTGGGTTGGTCCAGCGAGCGACGCCGTGGTCGTCGCACAGGTGGGGTTGTCGTATGCAAAATACTGGGTATAGCAGCGTTCAAATACCTGGGCATCCTGCGTCAGTGCGGCTGTAGCATCGGAACGATCCGAACGCATTACCGAACGCTCATAGGACGGATAGGCGATGGCCGCGATGATCGCGATGATCGCTACCACGATCATCAGTTCGATGAGTGAAAAACCGAAGTTCCCCCGACTGCAGTTTGCGTTTATGTTCATACCTGATGCCAAGACATGCTCGTGGTACGGATACAACCTTCCACGAACCACGCAGATTTATATTTAGCTCTCATCTCTCACTCGCGTGCGTGATTCTGGCGGCACCTAATTCGGCTGTATTTCGCGCCAAGATTGGCGTTGATTCGGTGGTCCGTGTTGGCCGACCGATTTGATTGTGCCGTTGGATTCCGAAATCAATTTGACAGCCTTGATGCTGCCGAGACTGGCCGAGATGATGGTGGGCGCAGCCGCATACACCGAGCCCAGGTATAGCCCCACAGGGTTGGCTCCACCCACCTGGTCACCGGCGTTTAAATTACCGTCGTTATTCAGATCCAGTTCTGGATCGGGGAACGAGCTGCCATTCTTGAAGTTTACAGCCATCAGCCAGGAGGCACCGCCCACTGAGCAGACGTCGGAGGTGGGTATATAGGTGGTGAATACAACCGCCCCATTCTCGAGCCGCGGGTTGCTTACTACGCGTTCGCCTGAGATCGATAGGTCCATGTACCAGCCATCCTGGCTGGCCCAGTTGATAGTCGTCGGGCCGCTCACCGTGCGCACCAGCGTCCCAGATGGCCCGGGCGTGGGCGTAGACAGGGTTTGTTGCACCAGTTCACTGCGGGTGACGGTCGAAGCGGAAGCCGGATTGTCCCAGACTCCGTAGAAAGTCTGAGTATTGGTGGTGCTCAGATCCGGCACACCCAGCAACTGGCCGGTACCGAAGTACACGATGGTGCCAAGATCACGCGGGAAGTTCGGATGCAGCGAGACCACCGGCGCCACCGTGATAGGTTGTGGGTTGTTGGATGCATCGCGCGCCTGGAACAGCAGTTTTACCGTCCAGTTCGCCGGATTTGGATCCGAGATGCTGACTTTCCACAGATTACCCTGCAAGTCACCTGCATAGACCGTATCATCCGGCAGCGAAAGAGCACCCTCACTGTTTAACGCTACCGGGCTTGACAAACCATTTGGCAATGCAGCGTTGCAAGGATTAGGCGCGACCGCAGCACATAGATTGATGCGACGGATCAATGCTCCGGTCTGTGCGTTCACGGCATACAAGTATGGATTGCCGTCGCTGTTGTCGTAGCCGGAACCGAAGAACACCAGGAACGGTGTCGAGCTATAGGTGCTGGCAACGCTGGTGCGTGCGATGAATGGCTGGCTCAAGCTGAGTCCCATCATAGGGTCGGTAAATTCCCAGAGTACATCTGAGGCCAATGTTGATTCAGAACTGATGGCTGCCGGGTCGGTCACATCCAGTGCAAAGATACTGTTGCCGCCGGCACCCAGACCGCCCACCAGGATGCTATGCCAACTATTGTCACCGAACTGCACATCACCGGAGATGGGCGAGCCGTCCACGAAGTACTGATGGTTCTGGTTATAGGTCGTGGCAGTGAGCTGTTCCAGGTTCTGGAATACACCATTGGGAACAAATGCGAATTTCTCCTGGCCGGTAGTGGGGTCGAATGCATGCAGCATGCCGTCATTGGAGCCAACAAAGAGCATGGGCGCGCGACTGGCTTGGGCCAGTTCAAAACTCACATACGATGGATCCTGATAGGGACCATTAGGCGGCCCGACATACAGGGGAGCACTGTCCACAATGTCGCCGAGAATGTGGGTACGCGAACGGAACCCGTCACCGTTGGGTTGTTCGTTGGATTTATCGCCGCGCAGAAAATTGAGCCGGTCGGCACCGAGTGCATCGCTCGGTTGAAGCTCTGCCTGTTGTGCGGCATTGATACTCGCCCATTCGAACGGCTCACCTTTTTTACCGACCGGATCCCAGCTTGCGATGATGCGGTTGGTATTCCAGCCGCTCGCGGCTGTCTGGGCATCGAGTAGTTGTTGTGCATCCCACAGCGGTGAACCCAGCAGCACATTACCACTGGCATCTACCTTGAAAGCCACTAAATCGCCGGTCCAGTCACTGGATTGGAAACTTGCCTGATACACATCGGTGTTGGTATTGAGGCTGCTCGAATTGGCGGCCACGGAGGCATCGGAGCCGGTGCGTGCCGAGATACTGTTCAGCACATCCTGCAACTTCTGCGCAATCAATTGCGGTGTCTGGGCCGCGAGCATTTCGCCGTGGCCATCAAGGGTCGCGTGCCACAGGTCGTCAATGCCGGTAGGGTTGCGATTGGCAAAAGCTGCAGCTAGCGGCCATGGTGGTGGATTGTCATAGGGGTCGGTGGTGGAGGGCATGTTGACGTTCCAGATCAACCCTTGCCCGACCAATGTGACGCCGTAGGTGTCCATGTGCAGGTTGGTATTGCAATCCGCACCCACTTGCGGCGGTGACGCTGAGCATCCTGCATCCGGTGTTATCAGCCCGGCGGTTAAATCCGGCCGCAGATTGTTCAGATAATAATACGCAGCTACGTCACCGAGCGTACCGCCGACGGAATCCGCGTAAGGTGACCCCATGGTCGAATCCACATTGGTACTGCCTACCGGCGCTGAGTGCGTGTAGGGGTAGTTCGCGTAACCGTCTGTGAAGATGATGGTGAAATTCTTCTGACAGGCCTGCGTGATGGGCGCTCCAGCATTGGTACGCTCATACTGTTGGCCGATGTAATTCAACAGATCCCAGGTGGGTGTACCGCCACTACCTGCATCATCCAGAAATTTCGTGAACAGCGATTGTTTATCCACAGCACTGTTCATGTCGTACATGGTGACCGGTTGCAGTCCGTTCATGTAAACCATGCCGACACGCGCACCTTCCAGGTTCATGAAGGTTTGACTCAGGGAAGCACGCAGTGCCAGGTGGCGTTTCCTGTAATAGCTGAACCAGTTGGCAAAGTTCTGCATCGCCGCGTTGTACTGTGCGCTACTGGAGAAGTTTGCCGGCTGAATCTCGAACCCGTACATCGGTTCATCATCCGGTCCGGAGCCGCCGGCAATCACGGCCGTCAATAGAAAGCCGTACCCTGCAGGTAACATGGCAAGAGCCGCGCTTGGGCTTGCGGCTTGCAGCCAGAACGTTGCCGGGAAATACTCGATACAGTCGTAGGTGTCATTCGTGGTTATGTTTTTTATTGCGGCCAGGGTTTGCCAGCTGCCGCTGCAGTTGTTCTTCACAATGCTTCCTGCAGGAAGCGCCATACCCTTCATGAGCATGAATCCGTGAGTGCTGTCCTGCATGGTGCTGGTCAGGTCAACGGTCGTGCCTGGGTATAGATAGGGATCTTCGGGTGCCGCGGTTGGTGTGATGTTTGGATAACTGGAGCCGTTGTATTGCTCCCAAGGAGCATACGTTACCGACGGGTCGAAATAGGCATTGTTGTAGTCCGGGCTGCGTGCCCACGCGAAGGCCGGGATAGGTGCGATGAAATAATGTCCTTCCGCGGATCCGCTGTTGTATCCGGAGTTGCGTAGATGCTCGTTCGGGAACGCGAATAGATAGGCGTACTTGTTCCACTTGCTGCCGCCACCAAAACCGCCTACCTTGTTGAAATTGAAGGTATCGCTCGGAGGTGGCGTGCAGGTATCGTTCAAATCACAACCGACGAAGCTCTGAGTATTAGTATTCCACCAGTAGGCACCATCATTGGTGGGCGCCAGCACCTCAAAGTCCATACTGCCGGAGTCATCAATGCCCAGGATGATATTCGGTTCCACATTGGTGTTGATGAATACTGGAGACTGGGATACGTTCACGGACGTGGCTGCGAATACCGTGGTGCAAGCGAGCATCGTCAAGCCCAGAACCGTGGTGGCTTTTCCTGTGATACTTTCCATACTCATGACGTTGCCCCGCATGCGGTAGCTGTGGCTGAATATTGTTTCAAGCTGTTCATTGGGTTACGACGGTTTGCAGTATCACGTGAGTGGTCTGGTCACCGCCGGACGCATACACGGTGACGCGATATGGTTGCACCGGTGGTGAGCCCGAGCCGTTTTGTTGCTGCGCCAGGTTGCTGCCGGGCGCAGCTACCGGTGGCATCTCCTCGATCATGAATGTTGGCTGCTGGGACACCCCGGAAATATTCAGA
>JBOIBD010000028.1:0-19668 GCA_050739415.1 Gammaproteobacteria bacterium
CAGCCTTGGTTTTGGCTGCTTGTGCCAGTAAACCGACAAGCAATCTCGGCATCAAAGGCGCACCTGACTGGGTGAATCAAGGCACCCAGGCTCTCAAGGATGACGGTAGTCGTTATATCTATGGCATCGGCTCCGCACCCACCATGAACGATCTGTCTTTGCAGACTTCCACCGCTGATGAGCGCGCCCGCTCGGAAGTGGCACGCGTGCTGTCCTCATACATGCACGTGGTTTCCCAGGATTATGGCGCCGCAGCCGGCATAAGTCAGGAACAGATGAACGAACAATCCGTATCACGACAAATCGAGAGCATCATCAACCAAAACGTGAGTGGCTCGCAAGTGACAGCGCATTGGTTGGATCCGAAAACCGGCAGCCTCTGGAGTCTGGTAAAACTGGACATGAATAACGTGAAGACCATGGTGGCTAGTTCCGATGCCATGAATGTCGGATTCAAGAATTTCTTTGCGGCGCATGCGGATAATGTATTTGATGGTATGGCCAAGGGTGGCAGCCATGAATAATACAGCAGGTAAATTATCCAGCATTGCAATACTCGCAATTTCGGTATTGTTGGTTGGTCGTTCCAGCATACAATAAGTGGAACGTATTTCGCCGGATCAGGTGACTGATATCAGCGGCTACTAGAACGATACCGATGCTAATCTCACCGCCCAGCAGATGATCAGCCAGATGCTGGGCGATCCCTGGCTCGGCAACTTCGAAGCACACAATAACGGCAAGCAGCCCACGGTGATCGTGGGAGAAATCAATAATCTATCCTCCGAGCATATTAACGTGCAGACGTTCACCGATGATATGCAACGCGAGCTCATCAATTCCAATAAGGTCCAATTCGTGGCTTCATCCAATCAGCGCGGTGAAGTACGTGGCGAGCGCCAGGACCAGGATTTAAATGCCACCACAGCGACGCGCAGCCCAATTGGCCAGGAGATTGACGTCAACTTCATGATGTAGGGCACCATCAATACCATCATCGATGCGGCTGGCGACAAGTCGGTGAAGTACTACCAGGTCGATCTGCGTCTTATCAATATGCGCGATAACGTGATCGTTTGGGTGGGGCAAAAGAAAATCAAGAAGATCGTCACCAAACCTGGATTCCGTTTCTAAACGGATTGCATGATCCCGGTTTATGAATGGACCGTCCTCGGAAGGCGATGGGCGGGGAAACGATGCAGCGCGCGTATTATTCTGTGCGTCAGCCTGCTGTCGGTAGCTGGATGTGCCACTTACCGCGGCAATATGCAATCGGTGGACCAGGACCTAACGGCGTAGCAGCCGCAGGCGGCACTCAAAGCGCTCGCACCGTTGTCCGGCGGCCGCAACCAGGTGCTCTACCTCCTCAACAAGGGCATGATCCTACGCATCCAGGATAATTATGCCGGCAGCATCAGCGCCTTCGAGGCCGCCAAGCCACTGATGAATAATCTGGAAGCGTCCAGTGTCAGTGAGAACTTCGGTGCGCTCACCCTCAGCGAGAATCTGCGCTGTTACAAAGGCGCGATCTATGAGCGACTGTTATTGCATGTTTACCAGGGGCTGAATTATCTGCAGTTGAACCAGCCGGATGCAGCACGGGTTGAGGTGCAACAGATTGATCTGCTGCTACGGCGTTTATATCCCGACAAGGACACTGTGCCGGACGGCGGTGACGCGTTTGCGCGCTATTTCTCAGGATTGGTGTATGAGGGTCTGGGCGATTGGAGCGATGCCATGATTGCCTATCGCAAGGCATATCAAGCGTATCGAGCCCAAGGCGTACCAGACGACGCCATCCTACCCGATCTACAGCTCAGCCTGTGCCGGTTTGCGGACTATCTGGGCCTTAGCCAGGAACTGAACGAGTATAAAGAGCACTTTAAACTGGATACCTGGCCGCCGCTAATCACTAACGGTACGGACCCTACTGGTCAGTTGGTGTTCATCTTTAGCAACGGGTTGGCGCCAGTAAAGGCGCCGATTCAGCAACTCGTGCAGAATCCGGCGGATGGACATTTCTACACTGTCTCGTTGCCATCCATGCATCGCCGTTTGCCTACCGTCGCTGATACTATTGTGCAAGTGCGAGGCCAGAGTGTTACCAGTGTACCGGTGGAAAGCGTGGCAGCTGACGCTGCCAAGGCGCTGACTGCCGAGATGCCCAAGCTGATTGCCGACGAAGTGGCACGCAACGTCACCCGCCAGATCGCAGCTAACCAGGCAAATAAGAAAGGTCAGGGTCTAGGGGTACTGTTTAGTCTGGTAGGTGCGATTGCGGACCAGCCGGATACACGCCTTTGGAACACGCTGCCGGATGATATCCAACTGGCGCGCATCAGCCTGCCGCCGGGTACCTATAACGTGAGCGTGCAGCTACGGGGCCGTAATGGCGGCATAATCAGCACACGTGCGTTTGACGACATCGTCATACATCCCGGCCAGATGACGTTTACCAGTTTGCATTGGGTTTTATTTTGAACTAGAGGATACCATCGTGAAAACCCGCAACACATTGTTATTTTTCATCCTGTTAACCGGAGTGCTCACTGCCTGCAGCCAGGGACCCAAGCCCAATGCACGTCCGGACTGGATCATGGGGCAAGACGCCAAGTATCCATCATCTAGTTATCTTCTCGGCCGCGGTCAGGCCGATAACCTGGCCATCGCCAAGGATCGTGCGTGTGCCGATCTTGCCAAGGTTTTCTCGGTGAATGTAAGTGAGCAGACCAAGGATGTCTCTACTTTTACGCAGGACACTAGCGGCAATCGCAAGAACAGCATAGATGTGAGCCGCAATCTCAGCACGCGCACCGATGAAATGTTGCGCGGTGTAGAGATCGCCGATATCTGGCAGGATCCGACGAGCCAGGAATATTACGCATTGGCCGTGCTCTCGCGTCCCAAAGCGTATGTCGCACTGCGCCAACAGATCAGTGAGCTGGATGCCAGTACCAAGGCCGACCTCAATCAGTCGCAGGCCAGCAAGAACCTGTTCGTGAAAATCGCCAATGCCAATCATGCGGTCAATGCCCAGACCACTCGCGCTGGCTTGCAACAGGAGCTGGAAGTGGTGGATATCACTGGCCACGGCATGCCTCCCATCTGGACACTGGGCCAGTTGCAAGCGGATCGCAGCGCATTATTGGCGCGTCTGAAGATCTCCGCTAGCGCTACCGGCCAGGATGCGCCAGCGGTACGGCAGATCCTCGCCGGAGCACTGGCGAACACCGGTTTCACCGTAGCTACCGGCGGAGATTACACCATGACTGCAAATCTCAATTACGCGAATCTATCGCTGCGTGGCGATGGCTGGTACTGGATCACCGGCATACTGCAGGTGACGCTCGATGCCAATAACGGCGGTCAAGCACATGGTGTGCGCCGCTGGGATGTGAAGGTCTCCGCCACGGATCCGCAACTGGTGCAGCAACGCCTCATGGATCAGGTGGCGATGGATCTCAATGATGACATTCTGGGGACCATACTGAGCTTCGCGGATGGCACTGCATCCGCGCAGTAGGCGATTCATATTTGTTTCGATGTGTATCGTGGATGTCTCGCCATAAAATCTGGACTCAGACCTTGGCTTCGTCCGGACTGGGCATTCTTGCCTCATACGAATACCAGAGTAGCCGATTCGTGATCGGCCACTCTGTGGCTTCCATCTCACTGCTTTCGAGAAGGAGAGGGTACAAAAAAGCGGCCCGTCGAAACGGGCCGTAGTGCTTATCACGGGTACGGGGGTTATTGCATGACCACGGCAAGCATGTTGTCGGTGTAGGTGTTGCTGGAGCTGTTGAAGCCACCTGCGCCATATAAGCCCACCACCATGCCACCTGCATTCAGACGGCTGATGAGATCCGTCACGAAACCTGCAAAGGTCACATGCACGGTTACCGTGCCGCCTTGGCGAATGGCGAATACGCCACCTGCCGGGTTGCCAATGATCGTCGGCGAAGCCGGCAAGCTGCTGAGGTCGGTTTCCACACCGCCCCGGCGCAACTGGTCAAACACCGGGTTGCTGGACAGGTTCAGCACGATGCCGCTGGCCGCGTCTATCGAGCTGAACGCCTGGCTGGTGCCGGCTGCGTTCCAGTAAGTGCGCAGGTACGCATGGGTGGTGGAGAAGTCCGCGACACTGATGGCGGAGAAGTCCGGCGGCGCCGAACCGAAGGGCGTGACGAAGCCGTAGCTCACCACTGGATCGTTGGCAGTGAAGCTACTGTCGGAAAGCCCGTTCAGGTCAATATCGTAGTCGGCCGGATTGCTGTTGGTGCCGGTGAAGTTGAACAGGCTCACCGGACGGCCTTCGAAATCCTGTACGTTGACCAGCATTCCGGTGTTGGTACTGTCAGGACCATTGAAAATCGTATCCACGCGGGTGTATTCCATTCGTACCAGTCCACTGCTAGCATCCAGCGCGAGCGAACCGGCGCTTGCATTGGTTAATGTGCCGAACACCAGCACCCTTTGGCCTACGGAGATGTCGTCGGTGGCAAATGTGCCGGTGGCATCACCTTCTTCGCGTACCTTGGTGTTGGCGCTCACGGTGACGGCAACATCATCCCCAAACACCACGCTTTGACTGCTCCGAATGATGGTGGCACCGCGCAATGTCACCGTAGTGCCACTGACACCGGCAACCACGCCACGAGCTGCGTCCAGGGTTCCGCCCGGCACGCTGGAGCCGGCATCCACCTCAGTGGCCACGAAATGCTCGCTGCTGAAATCAAATGTCCCGCGCGCGACGGTCGCGGTCGTGGGCCCGGCGCTCTGGAGTGCTGTCAAACCCGCGCTGCCCACATAGCCAGTCTGATTGATTTCGTACACCGTGTTGTTGGTCGTGTACACAGTCATTTGACCGTACTGATTGCTGCTGCTGTCTAAAGATGTATAAAAAGGCCGCAATCCAATTACGTAACTGGAGTTGGAAAGACTCACGCTGGCCAGCGGTCCACGTATGCGGATCATATTGTTGATATTGGGGCTCACGCTGGCATCGAGAAACGGTTGCACCGTGACTGTATCGTTGCTGAGGTTCACCTGATTCGAGGCATCCAGATCAAAATCTACACCCAGCAGACGCGGAATGCCCGGTGCGACATGCAGCGCGCCGCTGTTTGTGTCCAGATCAATGGTAAGTGTGAGGCTACCCGTGATGGGTTTGCCATTCTGGTCAACGGGCGCTACCTGTACCGCATTTCCATTGGTATCTTGTACCTGGATGTTCGCGCTGCTGTAATCCAGGGTGATTGTGCCGCTCACATATTTACCTGGCGGCATGGATACACCCGTCAGGAACTCGGTGAGATCGCTGTATTGTGCGAAGTCCACGGTGGTGTTTTGCGGCAGCAACTGTACCGTGACACCGTCGGAGCGGGTGAGTGACAATGAAGTAACAATCACGGTGTACGTAAGGAAGTCGCCGGGCGCATCGGTGATGCCCACGTAGACGCAGCCGTTCTGATCCTGCTGCGTCGGGCTGGCGCAGTTGGTTGTAGCACTGCCGGTGCTCGTGCTTCCGGTGTTGTCTCCACCACCGCCACAACCGGCCAGTGCCAAGCCCAGACACAGAGTGGCCAGGAAGACTGCTTTCCCCAAAATATTGCCCAAACTGTTCATGACGATCTCCCCAGGAACTCAGGTATTGGGAGCAATAACGCACAGCAACCACGTGGGTTTACATTGAGAGTTGCGGAGGGCAGCCATGAAGTCCGAACTGTGCGCCGCATCACATTTCTGAACCTTTTCGGGCCCGGCGTCGGAACGGGGGATCGCGTTATCGCTGGTCAAGTCCATAATAAGTAAACTAAGATGTTGGAGGGGGAAACTTGTCTATTGTCCTCCACAAAAAGTGTCTATCACGTCAGCCCTGGTGTAATTTGAACACGGGATCAGGAGCACGGCGAAGTTTTATTTAGGGATACCCAGGCATCACGCCAGGAGAAACGGAAAGAACGCATGCCAATCACTACCGCCGTTGTTCCGGAAATCGGCAATACCCAGTTCGAGCTGCAGGTCAAGGCGGAGCAGACCAACTTGCTGTTTCACTTTGGGCGCTGGATAGACATCTCCGCGGCTATCGGTGCCGTGGTGTTGTCATTGTTGTTTTGGGACAGCCTCGATCACGACACACTCAAGGTTTGGACTGCCTACGTGATTGTAATCTGCGCGATCCGTTTTACCATTAGTTGGAGGTTCGGGCGTTCCACCATCCAGGTGGAAAAACACAAACTTTGGGAATACATCTATCTGACCGGCACTTTGTTGTTGGCACTCGGCTGGGGTGTTGCCGGCGGGTTGATTTTCCATTCCGACTCCAGCATGTACGAGGCCTTCATTGCGCTACTGCTCGCCGCTATGGCGGCCATTGCGGTGCCGGCGTTCGCGGCTAACTTGTTTCATTATCTTGCATTTCTTGTCATCACCATGCTGCCGGTGACCATACGTATGTTTTACCAATTCACCGATGTGAGCCTGGTCATTTCTGGAGTATGTATCCTGGTAGCTTTCTTGCTGGCACTGACTGCCTATCGCACGCACAAGCAAATGCTCGATGGCTTGCGCTTGCGTTTTTCCTATGCCGGAATGATGGAAGAACTCACCAGCCATGTGTCTGAACGCACCCGTGTGGAGACTCAGTTGCGGCAGGGTGATGAACGTATGCGCCGTCAGAGCGATTCACTGCTGGAGCTCGCCCGTGAGTCCAGCATTGCAGCCGGTGACATCAGCGGTGCACTCAAGGCGATCACCGAGAAGGCCGCCGAGGCAATGCGTTGCCGTCGTATCAGCGTATGGTTCCTGGATGATGCGGCGACAGTTCTGCGCTGTATGCATGTTCTAGCAGATGGCAAACATACCCGGCCATCCTACCGACTCGAACGTGATCAATGCCAGTCTCTTTTCGATGCCATGAAGATAACGCGTACCTATGCAATTGATGACGTAAGCGTGGATGCGCGTGCGGCACCGCTCATGAAAAGTTACCTCATACCCAATCGCGTGACAGCGCTGTTGGGCGCGCCATTTCGCCAGGGTGTGCGGGTGCGCGGCATTATTTTGCACGAATATACCGAAGGCGAGCGGGAATGGACGCGTGATGAAGCCAACTTTGCAAGTTCGTTATCAGATTTCATTGCGCTCGCAATGACCGCCTATGACCGTCGTGAGGCAGAAAGCAAACTTCGTGAGCTGGCGAATTATGATCGTCTCACCGGCTTGCCGAATCGTGCACTGTTTATGGACCGCTTGGCGCAGGTGCTCGCCAAAGCGCGGCGGGCGCAGCAGCGAGTCGCACTGCTGTTTATTGACGTGGATCGTTTCAAGAGTATCAATGACTCCCTGGGACACCAGGCAGGCGATCTAGTATTGCGTACCATCGGGAAACGGCTGATCGACTGTGTACGTGACGCCGATTCTGTAGCTCGGTTAGGCGGCGACGAGTTCACCGTGATCATTGATCAATGCGAGAATATCGAAGCCATCAGCATAATCTGTGATCGCATTCTGGCGGAGGTCATGAAGCCCATTTTACTGGGCCAGACTGAGGCTAACCTGAGTTGCAGTATCGGTATTAGCTTGTTTCCCAATGACGGTAAGGACGTGGAGGTGCTGTTGCAAAATGCCGATAGTGCCATGTACAAGGCCAAGGATCACGGACGCAACAACTACCAGTTCTTTACCCAGGACATGCATGCCAAGGCCATGCTGCATCTGTCGCGGGAGAACGCGCTGCGCAAGGCATTACAGCGCAATGAAATGGTGCTGCATTACCAGCCTCAATTCGATGTGCGTCAAGGCGGAGTTATCGGCGTGGAGGCACTGGTGCGATGGCAGGACCCGGAATGGGGTCTTATCTGGCCGAATGAATTCATTCCGCTGGCGGAAGAGACCGGCTTGATCGTGCCGCTTGGCCAATGGGTCATGCAGCAAGCCTGTCTGCAGGCAAAGCAGTGGCACGACATCATGGACGGCCGGCATTTCCACATGGCCGTGAATCTGTCGGTACGGCAATTCGTCGCCGAGAATCTGCTAGATTTTGTGCGGGAAGTGCTGCGGGAGTCCAAATTACGCCCGGACATCCTGCAACTTGAGATCACCGAAAGCATGGTGATGCGCGACATAGACGCAAACGTGAAACTGTTGAAACAGTTCAAGGATCTGGGTGTACGCATTGGATTAGATGACTTCGGCACCGGACATTCGTCACTTCTGTACCTGAAACGTCTTCCGGTAGATGTGGTGAAGATAGACCGTGCATTTGTGACGGATATCGCCAGCAGCAACTATGATACTGCCATCGTCCATTCGATCATCACATTAGCGGAGAGCCTGAAGTTGGAAGTTATCGCCGAAGGAGTGGAGACGCTGCAACAAATGGAGCAGCTGAAAGAACAGGGCTGCTGCAAGATGCAGGGTTATCTCTTCAGTGCACCGCTGGAACTGGACCAGTGCGACCGGTTGTTACGCGGCCAACCGGATTTTGAGGTCTAGTGTGTAAATTCAAAACGCATGGATAGATCAGTAGCCCGTACATGCTTGGTGAGCGCACCCACGGAGATGTAATCCACGCCGGTTTCCGCCACCGCGCGTAGTTGTGCCAGATCAATACCACCCGATGCTTCCAGTTTAACGCGACCAGCGGTCAGGCGTACTGCCTCGCGCAAGTTTGGCAGGCCGAAGTTGTCCAGTAGCAGAATATCGGCACCGGCTGCGAGACCTTCACGCAGTTGCTCCAGGTTTTCCACTTCCACTTCCACTGGCACCTCCGTGCCTCGACCACGTGCTGCTTTTACCGCTGCTGTGATGCTGCCGGCCGCCACGATGTGATTTTCCTTGATGAGGATACCGTCGAAAAGTCCCATGCGATGGTTGGTCGCGCCACCACAGCGGACGGCGTATTTTTGTGCACTGCGCAAACCTGGCAGTGTTTTGCGCGTGTCGAGGATCACTGCGCGCGTGCCTTTGACGATTTCGGCATAACGGTGTGCAGCTGTGGCAGTGCCGGATAGGGCTTGCAGGAAATTGAGAGCGGTGCGCTCACCGCTCAGCAAACCGCGCGTCGGTCCCTGCAACCGGCACAAGATCTGATTGGTGCTGACGGAATCGCCGTCATGCACATTCCAATCGACACGGATGCCCTCATCCAGTTGGCGAAAAACTTCTTCGAACCAGGCGCTGCCACAGATGATCGCCGGTTCGCGGGAAATCACCTGGCCGCGGGCTTGGGCGTGTACATCAATCAATGTAGCGGTGAGATCGCCGTCGCCAATATCTTCGGCTAGTGCATTTCGCACGCTTGCGGAGATATTGTTTGGCAGCGTTAGCTTCATGGGCGCTGCATTATACGTTTCAGCACACAACTTGCGCTGTACCGAATGCAGGTTTAGACTAAGTCCAAGTTTCAAGGACTGCGTGCCGGTACCTTCCGGTCCACTCCGCGGTTCTTTCGTGCAAGCTTCACTAAGGAGATAGTCATGACACACGAATTGCCCAAATTACCTTACGCGCTGGACGCGCTGTCGCCGCATATTTCTAAAGAGACCATGGAATTTCATTATGGCAAGCACCACAAAGCTTACGTGGACAAGCTGAATAGCCTTATCCCGGGCACTGAATTCGAAAAGGCTTCGCTGGAAGAAATCGTGAAAAAAGCCAAGGGCGGCATGTTCAATCAGGCTGCGCAGGTGTGGAATCACACTTTTTATTGGCACAGCCTGAGTCCAAAGGGCGGTGGTCAGCCGGCGGGGGCTTTGGCTGATGCCATCCAGAAATCCTTCGGCTCCTTCCAAGCCCTACAAAAAGAGTTCAACGAAAAAGCCGCAGGCGTGTTCGGCTCCGGCTGGGCCTGGTTGGTGAAAAAGCCTGACGGGAAGCTCGCCGTACTGCAAACCAGCAATGCGGAGAATCCGCTGACTGGACATGACAAGCCGTTGCTAACCTGCGACGTGTGGGAGCACGCGTATTATATCGATTACCGTAACGCCAGACCGAAATATGTGGAAGCATGGTGGCAACTAGTGAACTGGGAGTTCGCAGCGAATAACCTCCGCTAAACCGCCTACTTTGGAACTTGGTATATGACCATAAAATCACGTGTTTTGACCCTGTTGGTTCTATTGTGTGGCGTGGTTTTGACTGCAGCTGGATGCGCTTCCAGCAAGAGCAGCGATCAACCCATGTTGGGTCAACGCATGGGAACCTACATGGACGATTCCTACCTGACCAGCGCGGTAAAGACCAAGCTAGTGGGCAATATCGCCCTCAAGTCGTTTGATATCCACGTGGCCACCAAAAACGGCGTGGTGACACTGAGCGGCACTTTGCCGAACACCGATCTCAGTAATGAAGCTGTCCACACGGCCAAGAGCGTAAGTGGCGTCAGAAATGTGATAGACAATATCGGAATCAAACCAAACACATAGACTTTTACGACAGGTGATTCACAAAACATGGATACCATGGACATAACCGAACGCATCAAACAACAGATTGAAAGTCATCCGGTCCTGCTCTACATGAAGGGCACGCCGGACTTCCCGCAGTGTGGGTTCTCGGCACGCACTACCCAGGTACTCAAGACACTGGGGGTGGAATTCGGGCACGTAAACATATTGGCGGATCCAGAAATACGCGCCAATCTGCCAAAATATTCTAACTGGCCGACCTTCCCACAACTGTTCGTCAATGGCGAACTCGTGGGCGGCTGTGACATTACGGTTGAGATGTTTGAATCGGGGGAACTGAAGAAGCTCTTCGAGGAGAATGGCATCAAGCACGCTTGAAAATTCGTTTGTACCACATGAAAATGGGGCTGCAAGGCCCCTTTTCATTCGCTAATCTTCACCACCGTAATCTATTTGATCCCGCAGACTTGATGCATACATGCCCTGAAAACGGTTCACGATGAGGCAGAAAAGCTCGGCGGTCTTTTCCGCGTCATAGGCTGCTGCATGGGCCGAACTTGCATCCCAGTCCATACCCATGGCTGCCACGGCGCGCGCCAGCACTGTCTGGCCTACGGCCACGCCGGCCAGAGTTGCGGTGTCGAAGCTGGAAAACGGATGAAACGGACTGCGCTTGATGTCACTGCGGGCGATGGCCGCATTCAGAAAATTCATATCGAAGAAGGCATTGTGGCCTACCAGGATCGCACGCGTGCAGTCATATTGGTGCAGGCTGGCGCGCACTTCCCGGAATAGACGTTGCAGCGCATCACGTTCGGGGATGGCAGGGCGCAATGGATGGTGAGGATCGATACCAGTGAAGGCTAGCGCCGCTGGGTCTAGATTGGCGCCTTCGAAGGGTTGCACGTGGTAGGCGATGGTGGCACCACGGTGCAAATTGCCGGCGTCGTCCATGTCAATGAGCACGCCAGCGATTTCCAGCAGCGCATCGGTTTGAGGATTGAAACCGCCAGTTTCCACGTCCACCACCACCGGCAGGAAGCCACGGAAGCGGTGTGAGAACGGGTGCGGAGCATGAGTGTCATTCATGGGCGCAGCATACGGGATAAGCGCGAGCGGCGGTACTGCTAGGTTGTTGAAAAAGGCTATCCGTAGCCATTTCCAACTCGAAAACCGAAAATGTGATTTCCAGCTTTCTCCATTTTTCAATCAGTTGAACTGATTGAAAAATGCAGGTACTTGCCGTCTCCGCTTTCCCTGCTGCGTCGGCAAGTCCAGGCTTCGCATCCTGTGGACCCGCGCAGAGCGATACTCGGTGCCCCTATACCCGACTAGCAGGTTGTTTCCAACAATCTGCTAGTCGGTTAGCGACCAGGAGATATTTTCACCTGCACGCAGCGGCACGACCTGAGCTTCACCGAATGGGAGCGTCTCCGGCACTTTCCAGGTTTGTTTTGTCAATGTGATCGTTTTCTGGTTGCGCGGCAGCTGGTAAAAATCTGCGCCATGAAAGCTGGCAAAGGCTTCGAGCTTATCCAGCGCTTTTGCTTGCTCAAATACCTCGGCGTACAACTCGATAGCGGCATGCGCGCTGAAAATGCCCGCACAGCCACAGGCGCTTTCCTTCAGGTGTCTGGCGTGAGGCGCACTGTCTGTGCCGAGGAAAAATTTCGGGTCCCCACTAACTGCCGCCTTGACCAATGTTTCCCGGTCATGTTCGCGCTTGAGTACTGGAAGACAGTAGTAGTGTGGCCGCAAGCCGCGCTGGAACAAGGCATTACGGTTGTATAAAAGGTGATGGGGCGTAATGGTAGCGGCCACCTGGACTCCGGCGGATAACACGAAATCCACTGCCGTCCGGGTGGTGATGTGCTCGAACACGATGCGCAACTGTGGCAGACGTTTGACCAAGGGCGTGAGCGTGCGCTCGATGAAGACTGCTTCGCGGTCGAAGATATCCACGTTTGGATCGTTGACTTCGCCATGTACAAGCAGTGGGATATCCAGTGCCGCCATTTTTTCCAGCGTTGACGTACATTTGAGGATGTCGGTGACCCCTGAGTCGGAATTAGTGGTGGCGCCGGCGGGGTAGTACTTCACCCCATAGATGTGTCCGCTGGATTTGGCTTTGCTGATCTCTGCCGGCGGAGTGTTATCCGTCAGATACAGAGTCATAAGCGGTTTAAATCCATCGCCAGTAACCAGCGCCTTGAGGATGCGATCCCGATAAGCGATGGCCGCAACCAGGGTGGTCACCGGTGGTTTGAGATTCGGCATGATGATGGCGCGGCCGAAACGCTTGGTGGTGTGCGCCAGTACATCGCACATGCTGGCGCCGTCGCGCAGATGCAGGTGCCAATCGTCCGGCTGGGTGATAATGATTTTGTCAGTCATACCGCGATTTCTTGTTCACGATTCCTTTGGGTGAAAATCCACTTCGTCACCAGGCGCATCATCGGAAGACAGTCAAACCTAAATTTGCCGGTAGCTCAACGGTTTTAGCCGCCCAACATTGAGGAAATTCATGCCCGGCCCTTTGGAGACCGCTTTCCAAGAGCAGTATAATGCTGTTGCTCGGGACGCTGCCCCGGGCCGGGTTCAGCTTCGTGCATTCCCGTTTGGTCAGTATTTGCGCGCCTATTCCAGGGCTATGCGTGACTCCCAAAACGTAAGGAGCGTGATGATATAGGGCTTTTCGTCCTGTCGGAACCATGCGTTCCGGGCCCAATTGTGAAGTCTGACACCGGTGCTTGCCGGCTCCCCATGTAGCAAGGTTTGAGGAAGGTTTTTATGGCTAATGATGCTGCAAAGTCCCAGGATCTCGATCCGGAAGAAACCCGCGAATGGCTTGAATCTCTCGCGTCGGTATTGACGGTCGAGGGCACCGAGCGTGCCCACTTCCTGATTGAGCAGTTGATTGATCAGGCGCGCCGTTCTGGCGCTTATCTGCCATACAGCCCTAATACCGCGTATGTGAATACGATTCCTACCTCGCAGCAGCCCCAATACCCCGGCGACCGCGAGCTGGAAAAGCGCATTGAAGCGTATTTGCGCTGGAACGCCATGGCCATGGTGGTGCACGCCAACAAGATAAACAACGGCATCGGCGGACATCTGGCGAGCTACGCCTCCGCCGGCACCCTGTTCGAGGTCGGTTTCAACCACTTCTGGCGCGCGCCTGACAAGGATCATCTCGGAGATCTCGTGTACTTGCAGGGCCATTCCTCGCCGGGCGTGTACGCACGCTCGTATCTCGAAGGCCGTTTCACGGAAGAGCAGTTGATGAACTTTCGCCGCGAAGTCGAACGCGACGGCATTTCATCCTATCCGCATCCCTGGCTGATGCCGGACTATTGGCAGTTTCCCACGGTGTCCATGGGCCTCGGTCCCATCATGTCCATCTACCAGGCGCGTTTCATGCGCTATCTGGAGCACCGCGGTCTTACACCGGTCTCGGATCGCAAAGTGTGGTGTTTCATCGGTGACGGTGAAGTGGATGAGCCGGAGACCTTGGCAGCTACATCGCTCGCGGCCCGCGAGAAACTCGATAATTTGATCTTCGTGATCAACTGCAATTTGCAGCGCCTAGACGGACCAGTGCGCGGCAACGGCAAGATCATTCAGGAGCTGGAAGCACATTTCCGTGGCGTCGGTTGGAATGTCATTAAAGTGCTGTGGGGCTCACGCTGGGATCCGCTGTTCATTAAAGACACCCATGGGTTACTGCCGAAACTCATGATGGAATGCGTGGATGGCGACTATCAAGCATTCAAATCCAAGGATGGCGCCTTCGTGCGCGAGCATTTCTTCGGTCGTTACCCGGAGCTGAAAGAAATGGTCGCCAACATGAGCGACGAGGAAATCTGGCGGTTGAATCGTGGTGGACACGATGCACGCAAGATCTATACCGCCTACAAGGCGGCCGTGGAGCACAAGGGTCAGCCGACCGTAATTATCGCCAAGACCATCAAAGGGTTTGGCTTGGGGCGTGCCGCCCAGGGCCAAAACATCGCACACAACGTCAAGAAGCTGAACGATGAGTCCATGAAGGAGCTGCGCGACAACCTCAATCTGCCTATCAGTGACGAGGACATCGTCAAGCAGCCGTTCAAGCGGCCGCCGGCAGATAGCCCGGAGATGAAATATCTGCATGCGCGCCGTCAGGCGCTCGGCGGCTTTCTGCCGCAACGCCGACGTAACGCCGATGTGCGAGTGGTGCCTGAATTGGAAATATTCAAGAAGGAGCTGGAAGGTACTGGCGATCGCGAGATGTCTACCACCATGGCCATGGTGAGAGTGCTTACCGCCTTGCTCAAGGACAAGAATGCCGGCAAGTATGTGGTGCCAATCATCCCCGATGAGGCGCGCAGCTTTGGCATGGAGGGGCTGTTCCGCCAGATCGGCATCTATTCTTCCGTGGGCCAGCTCTACAAACCGGAAGATGCCGACCAGCTCATGTACTACAAGGAGTCTGAGACCGGCCAGTTGCTGGAAGAGGGCATTACCGAAGCGGGTTCCATGAGTTCGTTCATTGCAGCGGGCACTGCCTACAGCAATTATGACGTGACCCTGATTCCATTCTTTTGCTTCTATTCGTTTTTCGGCTGGCATCGCATGATGGATCTGTGCTGGGCGGCAGGCGACGTACAGGCACGTGGGTTCCTGGTAGGCGGTATTTCAGGCCGCACCACACTCGAAGGCGAGGGTTTGCAACACCAGGACGGCCATACTCAGATCATGGCAGCGAATGTACCCAACTGTATCCCTTACGATCCGACCTACAGTTACGAGATTGCGGTGATCGTGCAAGATGGCCTGCGCCGCATGTTCAAGGAGCAGGAGCACGTCTATTACTACTTCACCGTGATGAACGAGAATTACACACACCCGCCTATGCCCAAAGGGGTCGAAGAGGGCATCTGCCGCGGTATATACCTGTTGCGGCAAGGCGGGAAATCAAGTCATCGTGTGCAGCTTATGGGCAGTGGCACCATTCTGCGCGAGGTGCTGGCTGCCGCGGAATTGCTGGAAAAGGACTGGAACGTGAGCGCCGACGTCTGGAGCGCCACGAGTTTTACCTTGCTGCACCGCGACGGCGTGGATGCTGTGCGTTGGAACCTGCTGCATCCCGATAACCCGCCGCACATTCCCTACGTCGCCCGTCAGCTCGAAGGCCATGCCGGTCCGGTGGTCGCAGCCAGCGACTACGTGCGTCTGTTCCCGGAGCAGATCCGGGAATTTGTGCCGCGCCGCTTCACCACGCTCGGCACAGATGGCTTCGGCCGCAGCGATAATCGCGAGGCACTGCGACATTTCTTCGAAGTGGACCGCCGTTATGTGGCCGTGGCGGCCTTGAAGGCGCTGGCGGACGAAGGCCAGTTGGACAAGAAGAAAGTGAATGAGGCCATCAAAAAATATGGCATCAATCCCGAGAAGCCCAACCCGATAACGGTGTAGGAGCGGTGTTACACGCTGCGATGAATGCATCGCGGTGAGTATCACCGCTCCCGCAAAACACGAGCAACGGCATGGCAAAAACGGTTGAAATCAAGGTTCCTGACATCGGCAACTTCAAGGACGTGGACGTCATTGAGGTGATGGTGAAAGCGGGCGACAAGATCGATAAGGAACAGGGACTCATCACGCTGGAGACCGACAAGGCCGCCATGGATGTGCCTTCACCAAACGCGGGCACCATCAAGGAGATGAAGCTCAAACAGGGCGACAAGGTTTCCGAAGGTACAGTTATTCTCACCCTGGAAGTGGCGGATGTGGGAGTTCCGTCAAAAGCTTCCGAATCGAAACCAGCCGCCACGGTTCCTAATAAATCTCCCTCACTCTCACCATCCCCCACAAAGGGAGAGGGAGCGAAAGATAACGCGCCACCTCCTGCGCAGCATGCAGCACCCAGCACCCAGCACGCCGTTATTAATGAAGCCGGTTTCGGCAAAGCTCACGCCGGTCCTTCGGTTCGCAAGCTCGCGCGTGAACTGGGCGTGGACCTGTCGCGTGTTACCGGCAGCGGTCAGAAGAAGCGCATCACCCACGAAGATGTGAAAACTTTTGTAAAGGCCGTGATGCAGGGCGGTGTGGCACAGGGTGGGGGACTGCCGAAAGTGCCAGAAGTGGATTTCGCCAAGTTTGGCGCGATCGAGGTCAAACCACTATCACGGATCAAACGCATCTCCGGTCCTCGCCTGCAGGCTGCCTGGGTAAATCTCCCACACGTCACCCAGCACGATGAGGCGGACATCAGCGAACTCGACAATGTGCGCAAGGCGCTCAAGTCGGATGCGGAGAAAGTCGGCGCCAAGCTCACTCTATTGGCGTTCATCGTCAAGGCTTGCGTCGAAGCACTCATACAATTCCCGGACTTCAACTCATCACTGGACCCATCAGGCCAGAACCAGGTATATAAGAAATATTTCCACATAGGCTTTGCGGCGGATACGCCCAATGGCTTAGTGGTGCCGGTGATCAAGGATGCCGACAAGAAAAACCTGTTTCAGGTGGCCAAGGAACTGGGTGAGCTGGCCGCCAAGGCACGCGATGGGGAATTAAAAATCGACGAGATGCAGGGCGGCTCTTTCAGTATTTCCAGCCTGGGCGGCATCGGCGGTAGTTATTTCACACCCATCATAAATGCACCGGAAGTCGCGATCCTAGGTGTGTCGAAATCCCAGATGAAACCGGCGTGGGACGGCAAGGAATTTCAGCCGCGGCTTATGTTGCCGTTGTCTCTGTCCTATGATCATCGTGTCATTGATGGCGCATCCGCCGCACGTTTCACCACCTTTCTGTGCCAAGTGCTTTCAGAAGTCCGCAACCTGGTACTTTGATAGAGTGAGGGGTGATAATTTGAGATGGCTATTCTGCATAGGCGATGCTTGAATCGCAGTGTGTAGCACTGCTTCCAATATCAGAGTACCGACATGGCAAACAACGTTGAAATAAAAGTCCCAGACATCGGCAACTTCAAGGACGTAGATGTCATTGAAGTTATGGTGAAAGCCGGCGATCAGGTCGAGAAGGAGCAGGGACTCATCACACTTGAGACTGACAAAGCTGCCATGGATGTGCCATCGCCTTACGCTGGTGTCGTCAAGCAACTGAAGATCAAGAAGGGCGATAAGGTTTCACAAGGCTCGCTAATACTCACGATTGAAGTATCAGATACAGCAACTGCGCCCGCCCCACCTCAACAGCGCACAGCGCCCAGTGTCCAACCACCATCTCAGGTAAAGCAAGCAGCCCCTGTCACACAGAAAATATCAAACACTGCAGCTGAATATTCCGGCAAGGTCGATATTGAAAGTGAGGTGCTGGTGCTCGGTTCCGGTCCCGGTGGCTATACCGCAGCGTTTCGCGCGGCTGATCTCGGAAAGAAGGTAGTGCTTGCGGAGCGCTATCCAACACTTGGCGGTGTGTGTCTCAACGTGGGCTGTATTCCATCGAAAGCGTTGCTGCACGCCGCCAAGGTCATCGAGGAAGCTGAATCCATGTCGACGCGCGGAATCAGTTTTGGGAAACTAAAAATTGATACCGACAAGCTGCGTGAGTGGAAGAATAGTGTGGTCGGAAAGCTTACCGGTGGCCTGATGACGCTCGCCAAACAACGCAAAGTGCAAGTAGTGCAAGGTATTGGCAAGTTTATCTCACCCCATCATTTGGTCATCGAAGCAAAAGCCGCTAAGCAAGTGATTCAGTTCGAGCAGTGCATCATCGCTGCTGGCTCGCAGGCTGCGAAGATTCCCGGCTTCCCCGACGATCCGCGCATCCTGGATTCAACCTCAGCATTGGAACTGGCGGAACTACCGGAACGCATGCTGGTGATTGGCGGCGGCATCATCGGCCTGGAGATGGCCTGCGTATATGACGCCCTGGGCGTGAAGATCACGGTGGTGGAACTCACTGACACGTTGATCCCGGAAGCGGACCGCGATCTGGTGCGCGTATTACAGAAACTTATCGAGAAACGCTACGAGAAGATCCTGCTCGGTGTGAAGGTAGCGAAACTGGAAGCTACGAAGCAGGGTATCAAGGCGACGTTCGATGGTAAGGACGCTCCCGCTCCACAGACGTATGGTTGCGTGTTGGTGGCCGTAGGCCGTCGTCCTAATGGTAAATTCATTGACGCGAACAAGGCGGGTGTCACAGTGGACGAGCGCGGCTTCATTCCGGTGGACCGCCAGCAACGCACCAACGTGCCGCATATTTTCGCCATCGGTGATATCGCGGGAAATCCGATGTTGGCCCACAAGGCCAGCCACGAAGGTAAAGTGGCTGCAGAGGTCACGGCTGGTCAGAAAGTGGCAAGCGATGTACGCGCCATCCCGTCCGTGGCTTATACCGATCCGGAAGTAGCGTGGGTGGGTCTCACGGAGAAACAGGCGAAAGAACAGGGCATCGAAGTGGGCAAGGGCACGTTCCCCTGGATCGCCAGCGGTCGCAACCTATCGCTGGGCCGTGACGACGGCACGACCAAACTACTGTTCGATCCCAAAACCCATCGCATTCTCGGCGCCGGGATCGCTGGTACCAATGCAGGTGATCTGATTGCGGAGCTGACATTGGCCATCGAGATGGGCTGTGACGCGGCGGACATCGGACTTACTGTGCACCCGCATCCGACGCTATCCGAAACCATCATGTTTTCGGCAGAGGCCTTCGAAGGAACTTTGACCGATTTGTACGTGCCAAAGAAGCGCTAACGTTGAGTGATCCAGGTAAGAAATTCGGTGATTCTGGGTTTTATGAATCTTACGCACACTTCTCCCGCACGCTAAGGGCGTGGTTGGTGGCTTACGGCATCGGCGTGCCGGTGCTGTTGGTAAGCCAACAGTACATCGCAAAAGCGATCATCAAGGCAGGCACTGGCGAGTTGATTACCTGGCTGTTTCTGGTGGGCGTGGCCATCCAGGTATTGGCGGCACTGCTTTACAAATATTCCATGGCCTATCTGTACAGTGCCGAGGTTGATCCAGGCCTAAATGAGACACGGCGCGTGAAAGCAGCGGAATGGCTGTCCGATGCGGTCTGGCTTGAAGCGCTGTTCGATGTAGTATCCATCGCGCTTTTTGTCTATGGGACATTTATGGTCGTATCTGCCGTGTTGGCTCCTGCTTAAGAAGCACTATTATCAGAATCTATTGGGAGAAATCATGACTACTCATGCAAGCGGAACCTTTGAAGTAAAAATAGTTCCTCTCGAACCGTACAACAAGGATGCGGAATCGAATCTCGGCAGGATGTCCATGGA
>JBOIBD010000029.1:0-19617 GCA_050739415.1 Gammaproteobacteria bacterium
GGAGAGGTACCGAAGCGGTCACAACGGCACCGACTCGAAATCGGTTGGGGGCTAACCGCCCCACGTGGGTTCGAATCCCACCCTCTCCGCCATTTTCAAACACCAGCGCAACCTCTCTGACAAAACTGCGTCAAACCTGCCACAATTCGAACCCACGTGAAATCAATCAGTCGGTTCGACAAAATCGCATGGAACGATTTTGAACAGCGCCGCTGTGCGGCGTTGGCCCAAAGGGCGACGGGCACGGATGGCCCGTCGTAATCCCACCCTCTCCGCCACCATATCATCAAACCGCAGACAGCACCCGCCTGCTTCTAACGCCTAGCCTCGAAAAACTGCTTTAACAAGGTTCCACACTCATCTGCTAGAACCCCAGCAGTTACTTCGAGCCGGTGATTCAACATGGTGGTTTGCACGATATTCAACACGCTGCCAGCCGCACCGGCACGAGGATCGGTGGCACCAAATACCAGACGGTTTACGCGAGCATGCACCATCGCGCCCGCGCACATGGCGCAAGGCTCCAGGGTCACATATAAAGTAGTGTCCATCAGCCGGTAATTTTTGAGTGTCTGCGCCGCATCGCGCATGGCAATGATCTCTGCGTGAGCGGTGGGGTCGTGAGCTATTATGGGATGGTTCCAGCCACGCCCAATGACGGCACCATTCCTGACCACCAGCGCGCCCACCGGTACTTCGGCTTCCGCTTTCCGGGCGAGTGCCAGCGCTGCATGCATCAATACCTCATCTTCGCTCGATGCGCTCATAACGCGGCGATACCGGGTTTACGATCGCCAGTAGATTTTGTCAGAAGACAAGCCGCAGCCCCGCACGAGGCGCGGTTCTGAAACGTCATTAAATGAGCGCTGAGGGCGGTGCTGCAACGCTGTATCCGAGTAAAAGATGCGACGAAAGTTATTCCCATTCGATTGTGGCGGGAGGCTTGCCGGAAATGTCATACACCACCCGTGATATTCCCGGCGTCTCGTTGATAATGCGCCGAGATACCTGGTCGAGGAAGTCGTATGGCAGTCGCGCCCAGCGCGCGGACATGAAATCCACGGTTTCCACCGCACGCAAAGCGACCACATAGTCATAACGGCGGCCGTCACCCATGACGCCCACGGAACGCACCGGCAGGAACACTGCGAAGGCCTGACTTACCTTGTCATATAGACCGGCTTTGCGCAGCTCCTCTATATATATAGAGTCCGCCTGACGCAGCAGATCGGCGTATTCCTTCTTCACCTCACCGAGTATGCGTACCCCAAGGCCGGGGCCGGGGAACGGATGACGAAAGACCATGGCGTGTGGCAGACCAAGCTCCACGCCGATTTTGCGCACCTCGTCCTTGAACAATTCGCGCAAAGGTTCGATCAGTTGCATGCGCATGTGTGCCGGTAAGCCACCCACGTTGTGATGTGACTTGATGACATGCGCGTTGCCGCTGGCAGCGGCGGATTCGATCACGTCCGGATAAATCGTGCCTTGTGCAAGCCACTGCACATCCTTAAGTTTCTTCGCTTCTTCTTCAAATACCTCGATGAATGATTTCCCGATGATCTTGCGCTTCTGTTCTGGATCGCTGATACCGGCGAGCGCCTTAAGGAATTTATGCCCCGCATCTACACGAATCACCCGCACGCCCATGTGACGCGCGAACGTCTCCATAACCTGATCGCTCTCGTGCAGGCGCAGCAACCCGGTATCCACAAACACGCAAGTAAGCTGCTGGCCGATGGCGCGGTGCAAGAGCGCGGCGACGACCGAGGAGTCCACGCCGCCGGATAATCCCAACAGGACTTTCCCCGAACCCACTTTTTCGCGCACACTGTGGACCGCTTCACCAATAATACTGGATGGGTTCCACAGCGGGCTGCAGCCGCACAGCTCCAGTACGAAGCGCGACAGGATGCGGCCTCCTTGTTGGGTCTGGGTAACTTCCGGATGAAACTGCACCCCATAGAAATGCCGGATATCGTCTGCCATGGCTGCGCAAGACGCATCTTTGGAACTGCCGATGCGTGTAAAGCCTGGCGGCAAGCGTGTCACTGAGTCGCCATGGCTCATCATCACTTCCAATTGCGGCTGGCTATCAGCGCCGCTCTTGTTCCCAATCCCATCCAGCAACTTCGATGAGGCAACTACGCTCAAACACTCCATGCCGAACTCCCGATGCGAGTCGGATTCGACCTCACCGCCCAGTTGCGCTGCCATGTCCTGCATGCCGTAGCAGATGCCCAACACCGGCACGCCCAGCGTGAAAATGATCGGGGGTGATTTGGGCGTGGCAGTGCCCACCACGGATTCCGGCCCGCCGGAAAGGATCACGCCGCGTGGCGCGAATTTACGCACCGCTGTCTCACCCATATCAGGTGAGTGAATCTCGCAAAACACACCGATCTCGCGCACACGGCGAGCGATCAACTGGGTCCACTGGGAACCGAAATCCAGGATCAGGATGCGGTCGGCGTGAATGTCAGAAATACTCATTTTTCCGCTGCGAGGGGAATGGATACATCGTTGTGATACTGCATGCAATGTACTGCGCAAAAAGTGTGTTTTTGATCTTTATGCAGCACTCAGTACACAGCACTCTGTACTTTCCTATTCCATTCTATAATTCGGCGCTTCCTTGGTGATGCTGACATCGTGCACATGGCTCTCACGCATGCCGGCACCGGTGATACGGACAAACTGCGGCTTGGTACGCATCTCATCAATGTTCCGGCAACCGGTATAGCCCATGCTGGAGCGCACTCCACCCATGAGCTGATGCACGATTGCAACCACTGAACCTTTGTACGGCACGCGGCCTTCAATGCCCTCGGGCACCAGCTTTTCAATCTCTTCGGTGGCATCCTGGAAATAACGGTCGGCGGAACCCTGTTTCTGGGCCATCGCGCCCAGTGAACCCATACCACGATAGGATTTGTAAGAACGGCCCTGATACAACTCCACTTCGCCAGGAGCTTCCTCGGTGCCGGCAAACAACCCGCCCAGCATCACCGCGTATGCTCCGGCTACCAACGCTTTGGCGATGTCGCCGGAATACCGGATGCCGCCATCCGCGATCAGTGGCACGCCGGATTTCGCAAGTGCTCCCGCAACATTCGCAACCGCAGTGATTTGCGGCACACCCACGCCCGCAACGATGCGCGTGGTACAGATGGAACCTGGACCGATGCCGACTTTCACGCCGTCGGCGCCTGCGTCCACCAAGGCCTTCGCGGCTTCCGCAGTGACAATGTTGCCACCGATGACAGCCAGATCTTTATAGTGCTTTTTTATATCACGCACTCGGTTGATGACGCCGATGCTGTGACCATGAGAGGTATCCACTACTACCACATCTACGCCCGCATCCACCAAGGCGGCAATGCGCGCTTCTGTATCGCCACCGGTGCCGACAGCAGCGCCCACCCGCAGGCGGCCATGTTCGTCCTTGCAAGCGATGGGATAATCTTTGGCCTTCTGGATGTCCTTGACGGTGATCATGCCGCGCAACTGATACTTGTCATTCACCACCAGCACTTTTTCGATGCGATTCTGGTGCAGCTTGTCGAGAATCTCTTCCTTGTCAGCGCCTTCCTTCACTGTCACCAGCCGTTCCTTGCTGGTCATGATTTTGGCAATGATTTCGTTGTAACGAGTCTCGAAACGCAAATCGCGGCTGGTGACGATGCCGACCAGGCGCTCGCCCTCCACTACCGGCACGCCGGATATGTTGTGCGCGTGGGTCAGTTTGAGCACATCGCCAACCGTCATGTCGGGCGTAACGGTGATTGGATCCTTGATGACGCCGCTTTCGAACTTCTTCACGGCACGCACCTGACTCGCCTGTTCTTCCGGCGTCATGTTCTTGTGGATGATGCCGATGCCGCCTTCCTGGGCCATGGCGATAGCCAGTCGCGTTTCGGTGACCGAATCCATGGCGGCAGAAATCAACGGGATGTTGAGGTGGATATCACGAGTGAGGCGGGTCTTCAGGTTCGCGTCGCGCGGCAGCACTTCCGAATAGGCAGGCACCAGCAGAACGTCATCGAAGGTAAGAGCTTCCTGGACGATGCGCATCATGGCTCCCAGGCAGAAGATTATAAAGCGCGAGATTATAGCCGTTTGCTGCCCACGAGGTAAACTGCGCGCTGCTCTTATTTATCGCAGCATCGGCTTTCACCGTCCCGTTGCCACGGCTATCATGGCGCATGCATCCAACTCAGGACAGTCTCGCGCTGGAAATACCCGAACGGCGAATCCTGTCGGTGTCTCAGCTCAACCGCGAGGCGCGCGCGCTGTTGGAAGGCGGTTTCCCACTCATCTGGGTGGAAGGCGAACTCTCCAACCTGTCGCGTCCCGCCTCCGGTCACCTGTATTTTTCCCTCAAGGATTCAGCGGCACAGGTACGCTGCGCACTATTTCGCAATCGCGCCAATCTCCTGCGCTTCAAGCCCGCGGACGGACTACATGTTCTGGCGCGTGCTCGCGTAAGCCTGTACGAGGCCCGCGGTGACTACCAGCTACTCATCGAGCATATGGAAGAAGCCGGCCATGGCGCACTGCAACGCGCTTTCGAGGAACTCAAACAGAAACTCGCGAAAGCCGGTTTGTTCGATGCGGATCACAAAGCTCCGTTCCCGGCATTGCCACGCAGCATCGGCGTCGTGACCTCACCTTCCGGCGCAGCTCTGCGCGACATATTGAGTGTCATTCGCCGCCGTTATGCGCTGGCGCGGGTCATCGTCTATCCAACACCGGTGCAAGGCGAAGGCGCGGCGCAGAAAATCGCCGCCATGATCCACACTGCTTCGGCGCGCGCCGAATGTGACGTGCTCATCCTCAGCCGTGGCGGCGGATCGCTGGAAGATCTGTGGGCCTTCAACGAGGAGGTCGTGGCCCGTGCCATTTATGATTGCGACATACCTCTTGTCAGCGGCGTCGGCCATGAAATCGACTTCACCATCGCTGATTTTGTCGCCGATGCGCGCGCCCCCACGCCCACGGGTGCTGCAGAATTGGTGACGCCCGACAGCAGCGAATGGCTGCGCAAACTCACAGACACACGCCAGAATCTGATGCGCATAATTCTGGACACACTCACCGGATTGCGCGAACGGCTCGGCTGGTGCACGGAACGCCTGCAGCAACTGCATCCCGCACGTATGTTGCGAGAGCATGCCCAGCGCGTGGATGAACTGGACTTGCGCCTGCGCCAATCCCTGCGAACACAGCTGCAGACACTCGCGGCAAATCTTGAAGGATTGCGTGCGCGCTTGCACCAGTACAGCCCCGCTCAGGCACTTGTCCTGCTGCGAAACCGTTGTCAGGTATCAACGCAACGCTTGAGCTTCGCAGCACGCCAGTATCTCAAGGAACTGGAAAATCGTCTGGCTCTCGCGGCACGTGGGCTGGATACCGTGAGCCCGCTCGCGACCCTCAACCGGGGTTACGCTATCGTCACGGATGCCAATACTGGAAAGGTCATCGCTTCGGTGCACTCTGCACGCCGTGGTCAGAAAATTTATGCGAGGCTCGCGAATGGCCGGTTTTCTGCAAACATTGATGCCGTCACTAAAAGGTTTGATAAATGAAACGTGGTTTTTTGATTCCCATGGCAGCCATATTTCCACTAGCAGCGATGGCTGCTGTGCTGCCGAAAAATGAACCGGTGCCCGGTGGCGTGATAGTCATGCAGCTGCCAGCTTCAAACACGGCACCGGTTGTGCATTTCGATGGGCACCGTATCATGGTGGTGAATTATGAAAGTCATTGGTATGCCGTTACTGGCATTCCGCTTTCGACTGCGCCTGGTGAAAAAACTCTGGACGTGAAAACCGTCAGCGAGCCGCTGCTGCAACTGAAATTCAGCATCGTACCCAAGGAATACCCTGAGCAACGACTCGTCATCAAAAACCCAAAACTGGTGAATCCGTCGGCACGGGAACTGGACCGCATCGAACGTGAACAGGCGCACCTGCATCACGTGCTGAATCGCTGGGTCCCGGATCACGCGCCGGATCTGAGCTTCATCTGGCCGGCAAAGGGTCCGGAAACCAGCGGCTTCGGTTTACGGCGCTTCTATAACGGTGAAGCCCGCAGCCCTCATAGCGGCATAGACCTCGGTGCGCCTGCCGGATCGCGGGTGCTGGCACCGGCCGACGGCGTGGTGGCGGACGTAGGCGATTATTATTTCTGCGGCCACACCTTGACCATTGATTTGGGTCAGGGTCTGTATAGCGTGTACTGCCACCTGAGCAAGATCACTGTTACGCGCGGTCAACACGTGAAACAGGGGCAGGCGGTAGGCAACATCGGCGCCACTGGCCGTACCACCGGACCGAATTTACATTGGACCGTGAGCCTGAACGGCACGCCGGTGGATCCGCATGCTTTTATTCCGGCGAGTGTAATTCAAAAGAAGCGGGGCGCGAGGCCGTGAAAGTAAACGCCTCGTAGGAGCGGCGATATTCGCCGCGATGATTTTGAATCGCGGACGGGACGGCCGCTCCCACAAAATATTCCTTACAAGCCCACAAGAAAGTCACCGGCCACGGGCCGGAACCGATCCATATCTACCAGAAAGGAATCGTGTCCTTGCTTCGAAGGCAGGGTCACATACTGCGTCTCAACCCCAGCGTGTTGCAGCGCATCCGCCAATTCATGCTGCTGATGCAGCGGAAACAGGATATCGGTTTCCACTCCTACCACTAATGCTTTTTTCAAACGCAAACGTTTGAAAGCTTTTGCAACTGTGCCACCGTGCTCGGCAACGTCGAACAGGTCCATGGCGCGAGATAGATATAAGTACGAATTAGCGTCAAAGCCACCGACAAAGGCGCGCGCGCGGGATTCCAGATACGATTCCACTTCGAACTCCGCGCCAAAAGTCTCATGGCCGGCATTGTCAGCGCGTTCACGGCCGAATCGCTCGGTCCATTCGCGTGCCGAGCGGTAGGACATCATGCCGAGCTTGCGCGCCAGGCGCATGCCCTCGCGCGGTCCGCTGCCGGCCGGATACACGCCGTTGTTCCATTCGCCGTCGGTACGAATGAGTTCGCGCTGCAGCGAACGAATCGCAATGGCAAACGGTTCCGAATGGGTGGCTGAAGACAGACTCACCAATACATCCGCTGCATCGGGATATAGCAGTGCATAGGCAAGCGCGCTCATGCCACCCAGCGACGGGCCCATCACCACTTGCACGCGGGGTATACCCAGTACGGCAAGTGCTTCGCGTGCCGCGGCAGCAATATCTTCAACAGTGAGCGTCGGAAACGTCAGTGCGTAGGGTTTACCCGTGTCGGGATTCTCCGTTGACGGACCGGTGGAGCCGAAACAACTGCCTAGCGAATTAATGCAGATTACATAGAAACGATGCGTGTCCACGGGTTTACCCGGACCCACCATCTCCTCCCACCAGCCGGGCGCAGTATCGGCCGGTGAGGATGCGGCGTGGGCTGAAGGCGAAAGTCCGGTAAACAATAACAATACATTGTCCTTCGCGGGGGCGAGACTACCCCAGGTTTCATATGCGATCTGCACCTGTGAAAGTTCACCACCCAAGTGCATTGCGAACGTGCCCGGTAACATGAGGGTACGCCGCGCGGAGGCCTTCATAGAGACCGCAGCACCGTTGTGGACAGTCAGTTTGGGTTTCATAAGACTTATTCTGCCTGAGAGAGAACCCAGCGTCATCTCAACACGAGCCACGCCCAGGTCAAGCCGCTCACCAACACAAAGAACGGCACCGACCAGGCGTGAAATGCCAGCAGACTTCCTCGCTGCCGTCCGATACGTAACGCGATGATGTTTGCGAGTGAGGCGATCACCGTACCGAATGCGCCTACGTCTACAGCCCAAGCGATAGTGCCCCAGTCAGCGGAATATTTCGACAACAGGATGGCCGCAGGCACGTTGCTGAGTAACTGTGAACTGATGACGCCTGTCAGATACAGGGTGCCGGCATGAGCCAGATTCAAATATCTCAGCACCGGATACTGGGCCAGCAAGCCCAGGTCAACGAACATGAGCATGAATACCACCAGCAGCGGCCAGTCGATCTGCCGCAAGAGTTGCCGGAACCACAACAGAAAAACCAGTGCCACCAGGATCAATCCCGCCCAGACATAGTGAAGCTCCGTCAGCACCAGAAACGGTATATATAAGACTACCGACGTCAACAGCAGTGGCTTGCGAATGATGGGCATTTGCAGGCTTCCAACTATATGAATGCGCTTGGCAGGGAACGCCAGCAGTACGAGCAGCAGCAGACACAGGTTCGCGATGATGAAAGGCGGCAGCATGTGCAGAACGAATACTCCAAAATCCACGCGCGACAACTGCCATAGAAATATATTCTGCGGATTGCCGATGGGAGTGAGCATGGAGCCGGCATTCACCGCCAGTGCCTCGAATATCACGAGCCGGCGTAATGGCAATTGCGCAAGCTCACCTAAACCAAGCGTCAACGGTACAGCCACGAACAGGGCGATGTCATTGGTAAGCAGCATTGCCATCACACCGGAACCGGACACCAGGAACAGCGCCAGCATGCGCACCGTGCCGATGCGAGCCATGATGGATTGTCCAACACGGTGCAGCCAACCGCTCAACTCCAAACCCTTGGTGAGAATCATCAGGCCCAGTAAAGTACCGATGGTGGGCCAGTTCACCAGATTCAGATAGGAAGGAATATTCTTCGGCGCGAGTGCGCTTACTATCAGCAGCGCTGCCATCAGGATCCATAAAAGATAATCCCGACGCAGCGAATAAGGCGGGTGAATAGATATGTTGGTTCCGCCAGTGACAGAAGTCCTGTTGTTGTTCGCGTCGCGGATATTTCAGGTTCCTGGAATAGGGAATAGCAACTCAGAGCACCGCTTCCAAAACAATCATGTAGGTGGGCTGAATGAAATGAAGCCCAACAACTTATATCTCTTGGGATTCGCTTGCTCACCCCACCTACTTACATCAAGGTCAATGGTGCCCGACACCAGCGTTGCAGTACCTCACTGCTGACGTAGCCGCCTTGTGCAGCTTCCGCGAGCAGCGCAGCAGTGTATGTGCGCGCCAGACTGAATGCAAAACGCCGCGCACCTGCCTCCAACGCGTCGCGGCCGGATTTCTCCATCGCCTTGGGCCAGGCGAGGATATCCCGCACAGCACGTTGGATAGTGACGCGTAATACTGCCAGTTCAGGACGCTGCAGGTTCTCAACATGACGTGCCGTGTCGCTGGCGAATACTTCCAGCACCTCAGCATGTTCAAGTGCACGCAACACATCCAGACTCAACACGTTAGTGGTGCCCTCCCAGATAGACAGCACTTGGCAATCGCGTAGCAAAGATGGCAACCCCGTATCCTCGATATAACCTTGCCCGCCGAAACATTCCAGCACTTCACTCACCACGGCAATAGACTGCTTGCCGGTATAGAGTTTCGCTACCGGCGTGAGCAGGCGCAGCAGGTGCTGCTCGGTTTCACTGGCGACGCCGGTTTCCTCGCGGCCCAGCAACATGCCGAGATGCAACACCAGATGCAAGGCCCCAGTGAATTCCGCATTGAGATCAGCTAGCGTCTCGCGATGCAACGGTTGTTCAATCAGCAGCTTGCCAAAGACGTGTCGCTTGCGCGCGTAATCCTCCGCTAGTGCAAGACCACGGCGCATGTAGCTCACGGCGCAAACCGCGTTGTACAGGCGTGTGATATTCAGCACCGCACTGATGGTTTTGACACCATGACCGGCACGCCCGATGCGCACCGCCGGAGTGCCTTTCAGTGTCAGCTCGGCAGTAGGCAACGCGCGTGTTCCTAGTTTGTCCTTGAGACGGTGGACGAAAATATCGTTGAGATCACCCTTGGCATTGCGCAGTTCCAACAGAAACAGGCTGAGCTTGCCTTCCGCATCCAGCGCTTCGTCACGCGCCAGCGTCACCGCCAGTTGCGAATCGGTAGCGGACGTAAACCACTTGCTGCCGTAAAGCCGATAGCCGCCGTTCTCCAACGAAGCCACCGTGGAGGTGCCGCTCACATCCGAACCGCCGCTGCGCTCGGTCATCCACTGACCCGAGGTCCAGAATTCGATTGGATCGCGGCTTAATAGATGTGCCAGATAGCGTTTCTTTAACTCGGTATCCCCATACAGTTCCAGCACCCGCGCGGCACCATCGGTCATGGCGAGCGGACAAGACGCGATGGCGGACGAGGGGTTATATAAGTAAAGGCGAAGAAATTGATGCAGGCGCGACCAGGGACCCTGATTGCGCTCGTAGGCAGTGGCCACGATGCCTTCCTCCGCCGCCACCCGGTGCAGGGCCTGCCAGCCCCAGGTGGTTTCGATGCGATCCACCCGCCGGCCCCAGGCATCGTAGGGCACATGCCGCGGCGGATGGGCTTCGGCATCGGCTGCCATAGCCAACATATCGCCAGCAGCACGCCCGCCCAACCGTTCCAGACCCGGTGCGATCTCCTTGAGCAGCTCTGACGGCAACCGTGCCCTGAGCCAGGCACGCAGAACGCTGTCATCCTGGAATTGATTGACCAGAATGGGTCCATCCTGGAAGAATTTTTGACCTTCGTTCATGCTTCTATAAGCTCTTGATTTAACAAATTATTTATTACAGTAACCGTTTATCGCTGATTTCCGGTCGCTGGTCGCATAAGGCTTAACATAAACAAAACAATGGACTATAAGTTTAGGCCATGAAAAGTCCGAATGGATTCACCCTGATCGAATTGATCGTGCTGCTGGCGATTATCGCCATTCTGACGGCTGTCGCCGTGCCGAATTTCAGCGCGACCATCAAAACTGACCGCGACACTTCCCAGATTAACACTCTGCTCGCGGGTCTGGCGCTGGCGCGCAGCTCGGCAATACAGCACGGTAATGCCACCATATGTGCCGGCAACACTACGGCCTGCAGCAGCGGCAACTGGGCCAGTGGCTGGGTGGTCGTGTACTTGCCGCCCGCCGCAACCACGCAAATGATTCGGACGTTTCCGGCACTCTCCGGAAACAACACACTCACCAGCACTGGCGGAAACAGCTTCACATTCAATTCCCAGGGCATGGTGAGTGCCGCCAGCACTTTCAATCTGTGTGATCCGCGCGGTCCGACCTATGCTCACTCTGTAGATTTGAACATTACCGGCCGGGCAGAAGCTGCGCTCAAAGTCGGTTATGAGATTGACGGTATTACGGCAATTCCAAGTTGCTGAGCATCAAGACAGGCATACCATGAATAAAACCCCTGCATCATCCGGCTTCAGCCTGCTCGAAGTGTTGATCGCATTGGTAATCCTGTCGGTAGGACTGCTGGGTATTGCCGGCCTCATGAGCACCTCGCTCAAGAGCAATGACAGCGCTTACATGCAAAGCCAGGCGACCGTGCTGGCCTACAACATGATTGACCGTATGCGCGCCAACATGACGGGAACCATAGGCCTCACATACAACGTCGCCATGCCCGCGACACCCGCTCCGTCCGGTTCGACGGCCTGCACCGGCGCGGGTGCCGGATGTGCTAGCCCGGCCTTGGCAGCCTACAACATCGCTCAATGGGAATACGACTTGGCCACCGCACTCCCGCAGGGACGGGGCGCCATCAACACTGTTCCCAACGGTGGTGTCTACACCGTAACTATCAAGGTTTTATGGAATGACAGCCGCGCGAATCAGGCATTGGGCGGCACACTGGCGCCAGCCAACACCAGCGTATCCGTCACATCAGCCTTGTAACAGATAACGCCATGCTTCACACATACAAGCAAAATCAAATCGGTTTGTCGCTGATCGAGTTGATGATCGCCATGCTGGTGGGCCTGATCCTGCTGGCCGGCGTGTTGTCCATCTTTCTGTCCAGCCGCAGCAGTTACAACATCAACAGCGGCGTGGCCCAGATTCAGGAAAACGGCCGCTTCGCGCTGAATTTCATCAACGCTGCCACCCGCCAGGCGGGTTATATGAGCTGTGGCAGTAGCGCCAACGTCACGAATCAGTTACAAAACAATACAACACTGCCCTATAACTTTACTCAAGCTGTCTACGGTTTTGAGTACACCGGAACCGCGCCCACCAACACTTACGCCATCGCTGCAGAAGATCCCCTTCCAGTTGGCGCCGGTAATTGGGCCGGACCCGGTCTGGATACCAACATACCCGTTAGCGGTCCCGCCTATGCTATTCCTGGCTCGGATGTGCTGGTGGTGCGCTTCGCGCAAGATGCCAGTAATCCGGCCTATGTAGCGGATATCGTTCCGATTGCGGGTCTCACCACGGTGACCACCAACAACGCCGCTCCCATACCGGGAGGTTCGTTGCTGACCGTCAGTAACTGCGTCAACACCGTGGTAGTGCAGACATCAAATTTGGGACCGGCCATTGGCTCTTTCACTGTGAACGCGGCATCGCCATACAGCCCAGGCGTTTCGAGTGCCGCCATACCGCAAAGTCTTGTGGGCGCACAGGTCGGCATCGTCACCACTGACGTGTTCTATGTCGGTCAGGGCGCCGATGGTTTTCCCGCCTTGTTCCTGCTCGCCAACAAGGCCGATGGCTCTGGAGGTTTCGCGCCTCCCCAGGAACTGGTGCCGGGTGTGGAGAATATGCAACTGCTGTACGGCGTGGACACCGTCGGTGGCGGGGAGCCCACTGAATACGATACCGCCAACGTGGTAACTGGCGCGGGCAACTGGGCTAACGTCGTGAGCGTGCGCGCCGCCTTGCTGCTGCGCAGCGCCACCGGCACCGTGCCGGTCACCGCGCTGCCCCCGTTTAACTTGCTGGGCACCATGATCACCGCGCCGATAGACACGCGCTTGCGCCGGGTGTTTACCACCACTATCGCCATACGCAACTAGTACTACACGAGGCTATCGTCATGCACACCCAATCACGAATCAGGACATCTTCCCGCAACCCGCAGCAAGGTTTCGTGCTGATCGTCGCGCTGATTTTGCTGCTGGTGCTCACCCTCCTCGGCCTGGCCGCGGCACAAAGCACTTCGCTGGAACAAAAGATGGCAGGCAACGCCCGCGACCAGGATTTGGCCTTTCAGTCGGCGGAAGCCGGTCTGAGAGCAGCACAAGCTTGTTTGCAGAGTGCCGCCGTGGCGTGCGTCGCTTTCAACCCCGTCACCACGGGCGGTGCTGGCTCCTACCTGTTTATACCGCCACCGGCTGCCTCAACTACCCCGCCCATATGGCAACAGACCGGGTTCTGGAGTACCGCAGGTAATACGCTCGGCTATACCGCCATTACCGGCACCAGCCTGCCAGCACCGGTAGCGGCACAGCCACAATTCATCATCGAGAAATTGCCGGCAGTGGTGGCGCCTGGCAGCAACTTGGGCGAGTCGCAATTTGGCGGCGGTACACCCGCGCTCGGCCGCTGGCGTATCACTTCCCTGGGTACCGGTGGAAGCAGCACGACTACGGCCATGCTGCAGACTGTCATCGCGCAGTGATTGAGGAACTGAGGAAACATCGTTAACGCGTTTAGGTGCTCCAAGGACTGAATTTATGAACATCAAGAAACTCAATCCCGCAAACTGGCTGCTCACGGCCTCGGTGACGGCATTTACCAGTATGACGCTGGTAGGAATTCCATTGCCAGCGGTCGCGGCTCCGCCGACCAACGTAATCATCTCCACCGTGCCCCTGAACGTGGTGATCCCGTCCACGCCGCAAGTGCTCATTGCACTGACCAATTCCAATTCCATGGATAGCAGCGACAACATCATCGACGACGCCAACGCACCTCTCTCAATCCCCGCGGCGACTACCAGTGCGCGCGCGCCGTCGAGCGCCATCATGACCTGGTCGGGAAAAACCCGGACTGGCTGGCCGGTCAATACCTCACCGGATAATTACCAGGTACCCGCTGGTTATACCGCACCCATCACCGGCGTCGCTGCCGGCGGCACGTTGTATACCGCGCCGATCAATACGTATCCACGCACGACAAGTACCGGTAATTACTGGGCCTGCATCCACAATGACCCGAACCCACCCTACCCCTTGTACAACCCGCCAGGCAATCCGCCTACATCGGATACGGACTGGATACTACCCCCTGCGGCCTGGGATCCGACTGTAAACTGGTGGTACAACGGAACCTATTCCACCTCGGTTCTGCCGTCAGCCTCCGTCAACAAGATTCCCAGCGCCCGCCAATGGTTCCACGGCGATGTAAATCAGATTGCCATGCTGGGCACCGGCGGCCTGTTCAGCGTCGGCATGGGTGCGGGTGGTGGTGGCAGACCGACACCGCGCGTCGGCAGCCCGCCGCCCTGCGGACCTGGCTCAATCCCATTTGTAACGTGTCCGGCGGGTGGCCCAGCGCCTCCACCATGCGACCTGTGGAAATGGATTCCACCGGGAACTGTCACAAACAACATCACCCCCATCGGAGATAATTCCGCCAGCCGCATGAACATCGCCAAGGAGTCGCTTGCCCAGGTGATCGCGACTTACAGCACACAGGTGGATTTCGGCTTGATGCACTACAAAGCCAAAGGCGGCATATCGTCTACGTACACCTGGGCGTATTACATGAGCCCTCCCGGCGGCTTCACCGCGGCAAATTTCAGCAATGTCTATGCGGCGCCGAGCGCCGCTGGTGAATGGGTCATCAATCCCTGCTGGAACACTGATCCGAGTGGCAATTGCAGCGCGCTGGCGCCGCAAACCGGGCTCACTATCGGCCAGTTAAAGAGTTACCAGTACATGCTGGTAGCCAATGCGAGTGATGACCCTAACGTTGACGACGCATTGCTGGCCGGCTGGTCCAGCAATTATATATTCATGCCCTACGGCGCGCTCACCGATCCAACCAGCGGCCTGCCGCTCACGTCGCCTTACACGAGTTACAGCCTGACAAACTACAACTGCACTCCGAACTGTGTAAGCCCCACGGATTCCGTGTATGTCAACTATGGCTCGACTGCACCGAGTATTGGGCCTACAGGCACCTACACGCTCACGCCCACAAACTCGGGCTATGTGCCGTTTTCCTCGCAAGTGCTGTTCTCGCTGCGTGGCACCCTGTGGTCCGGAACTCCTTGGTCGAACCAAGCTGCATTGTCCACACCGGTCATCGCGCCAGCGAGTAACAGTCCGGCCGACCAAGCCGCCTACCTGCAGCAATTCACCCAGTTCCTGACGCCGGAAAACAATGTGCCAAGTGACGACACGGGGATCATACCGGCCAGCAATCCCGCGATCAGCTATTACAACTATTACCAGAACGCCATTTTCTCCTGGGCCTCGCAGTCACCCATTGCCGGCATGCTGTCCACCGCCTTGCAACCTTCGAGCTGGCTGCCGCCTGGACCGCCTGGCACCTGCCTGCCGGCAAAGTATGTGATTCTCATGACCGACGGTCTGCCGACCATGGATTTGTCTGGTAACGCCTGGCCGCCACCCGGCAGCGCCGCGGCTACCGGTTACGGCGCCACCGTGGCCTTCAACGCTGACGGCACGCTCGACTTCGGCAGCACCAATAACCAGGCGGTAGCGGACACCATTACCGAGATCACTGCGCTCCAGACCGCCGGGATCAAGGTTTTCGTGGTGGGTATGGGACTCGGCGCGAGCGATTTCCCATCGGCCCCGACGACCATGGTGGGCAAGACACTGAATGCCATGGCGCATGCGGGCGGTACCGGAAATTACTACGCTGCCACCAGCCCGGCGGCCGTGGTGAGTGACTTGAATGCGATTCTCACCGTCATCGCCTCACTCAATGTGGATTCCGTTTCGGGTGCGGTGAACAGCACTGGCCTCAACACCGGGTCCACGATATATCAGGCTTCCTATACCGGCTATGACACCCCCGACCAGGACTGGACCGGCAATGTGTTTGCCTACCCGATATACACGCCCGGACTCGGCGAACCGCTTCCCGCCGGCTGCACCAATACCAGCGTGGTGTGCGTGAGCACCACCGCCAATTGGCAGGCGAAGACCCAACTGGATGCCCAGAACTGGGATACCGGTCGTAACATCGTCACATGCACGCCCACCGCAACGGGCAGTTGCAACAACGGTTCCGGCCAGCCTTTCCGCTGGAGCAATCTGAGCGCCACGCAACAGGCAGCACTCAATGTCACTGGTGCTGATACGGTCAGTCTGATGCAGGACCGGCTCAATTATCTGCGCGGCGACACTTCCAACTACGGACCCGGCGGCGACAACTTCCGGCCGCGCTCCCATATCCTGGGCGACATCGTGGACAGTGCGGCCATGTACGTCGCCGCATCAAATGGATCGTACACGAACATGCCCGGTTATACGGCGTTCGTGTCCAGCACAACCACACGTGCGCCCATGATCTATGTGGGCGCCAACGACGGCATGCTGCATGCATTCGATGCCGCTACCGGTAATGAGAAATTCGCCTTCATCCCCAACGGGGTATTCGCCACCGGGGCGCTCCCGCACAAACTCGCGGGTCTCTCGGATCCGAACTACAACAGCAACCATCAATTTTATGTGGATGGTGCACCGACCGGCGGCGATGTGGAGTTCAGCAGCAACACTTGGCACACGATTCTGGTGGGCGGTCTGAACGACGGCGGTAACAGCATTTACGCGCTGGACATCACTGATCCAACGACTTTCACGAACGAATCGTCCGTGAAAAATAATGTGTTGTGGGAGTTCACTGATCCAAATCTGGGGCTCACGTACAGCCAGCCGATGCTGGCGCTCACCAATGACACGGCCAGCACCAATGCCAATCCGCACGGTTTCCTGGCGTTCTTCGGCTCGGGTTACAACAATGCTGACGGCAATCCGTATCTATATGCGGTGAACGCCCAGACCGGCCAAATCGTCTCGAAAGATGTGTCACAGGCTGGCACACCACTGGGCGGAATCAATCTGTGCGCAGCGGTAGCTACCAACCCCTGTATCGCGGGCCTGCCCAACGGCTTGTCAGGCGTAACTGTCGTCAACGATCAGGGTGTCTTGGGCGATCCGGTCACCACGGTGTACGCCGGCGATCTGCAGGGCAATCTGTGGAAAGTGGATGTCACCGCAGCCGACCCCAAAAACTGGGTGGTATCGCTGCTGTTCCAGGCACGCGATGCGCTCAACAATCCGCAACCCATCACGGTCACACCCACGGTGTCACTGAACCCGAGCTTTCCACAAATCGGCGGCACGGTGGTGTACTTCGGCACCGGCCAGTATTTGGGTTCGCCGGATTTGACCACGACCGGTGTGCAAAGCTTCTATGCAGTTGAGGATAATGGTGTCCTCACAAATCTCGCACGCGCTGATCTGGTCGCGCAAACCATCACCGGCACCGGCACTATCGTGAATGTGGTCAGCGGCATGACAATTACCGCGCGCACCGGCAGCAACAACGCCGTGAACTGGGCCACCCAGAGCGGCTGGTACATGGACCTGCCGATTACTGGCGAGCGCGCGGTCACCAATCCGCGTTTGTATAATGGCGAGGTCGTGTTCACCACCTATGTGCCGTCCCCCGCTGGCCTATGCGCCGGCGGCGGCCAGTCCTATCTGATGGTGCTGAATTACAGCAATGGCGGAACCTTCGCGCAAACGCAACTGGATATCAACGGCGACGGAACGCTAGACAGTGGCGATCAAGTGGCCGGCAACAATCCGATTGGCATGAGTCTGGGCAACGTGTTTGCCTCGGCGCCCACCATCGTTTCGGCCAATCTTGGCAGTATCCAGGCGGTCAAACTCGTGACCATGTCCACGCCGCCCATCGCAGGCACGGGAAACATCCAGAGCGTGGGTGAGCGTGGTGGCCTGGGCATCACAGTCACCTGGACCCAGTTACAGTGAGGTAATGGTCATGTACAAATACACATCCAAATTGATCGGCTTCGCAATCGTGTTAATTGCGAGTTTCGCTCTATGTCAGTCCGCCATGGCGGTGAGAGGCATATCCCCAGGCCAGACTATCAAAGGCACTGTGCAGCAGATTGATTACCTGCACCATGCCATCACGGTAAATGGTCAAACCTACGCAGTCGCACCCAATGCCATGTTTCAGGGTGTCGCTGGCTTCACGACTCTGAACGTCGGTATGCCGATTCAGTTCACTCTGGGATATGGTTCCACCAGTCAGGAATCAGGCCCCGGTGCCATGCCGCCGGGCCCGGCGCCGGGCGATCCGGTAACATCTGCCAATGACAGCCCGCAGGTGATCGTCAGCATCACCTGGTTGCCTGGCGGCGTTTAATCACAATCAATGGAGCAATGCATGGACGTTCGTCGTAAAAAAATCTCGGGGTTTTCCCTCATCGAACTGATGATCGTGGTGGCCATCATCGCGATCATCGCGGCCATCGCCTATCCGTCCTACGAGCGTTCGGTGATGCGTTCAGACCGTTCCGATGCCACGACCGCACTGACGCAGGATGCCCAGGTATTTGAACGCTGCTATACCCAGTACTTTGCCTACAACAATGCCACTTGTGCGGCGATCACGGCGTCGCTCGCTGGACCTACCCAGAATGGCTTTTACACCATCAGTATCCCTGCCCCAACGGCCAGCAGTTACCTGATCAAAGCCACGGCCGTGGCCGGCAAGCGTCAGGCCAGCGACACCGACTGCCAGACCTTCACACTCGACAACACCGGCGCCAAAGTTTCCTATGCTGGCGGAGGGGGAACCACCAGCACTGAGTGCTGGGGCGGTTGAAAGCCATCGGATGGATTTCTGAATAATTACCAGTTAGTCGCGAACCCCCTTCGGCCGGTGCAAGCCGGTCTTTGAAGTAAAACTACATTCTTAGAGCTGCGTTAACGCGGCTTCCCATGCATATTCGTTCCCTTTTCAAATACCAGATTCCAGACTTCCAAATAAGTTTTTCGGAACCTAGGCCTCGATACCAGCCCTTACTGGGCACAGTTTTGCGAGTCATATCCACTTATCGTTAAATCAATGCCGCTCGTCTGGATTGCTTGGATTTATCCCACAAAACCAATTATACATAAGCCTCGGAAAGGCATCGCTAGCGCTAAAGGCACAACCGGGAGACAGAGCATGGTCGGCACACATCACAACCGCCGCTTTGAAACGACAGAGCATGGTATTGACGGCTTCAGCCTGCTTGAGGTACTGATCGCACTCGTGATCCTGTCGGTGGGCTTGCTAGGTGTTGCCGGACTGATGAGTACCACCCTGAAGAGCAACGACAGTGCCTACATGCAGAGCCAGGCGACCACGCTGGCATACAACATGATTGACCGGATGCGCGCCAACATCGTGGAAACCAACGCACTCACTTATAACTTTGCCATGCCAGCGGCACCTAGCGCTGCGACTTATACGACCGCCTGCACTAACACCGTGTGCAGCTCAGCAAATCTCGCGACCTATGACATGGGTCAGTGGGAATACGATCTGGCAGCGAAACTGCCTCAGGGCCGCGGTTCCATCACCACGGCGAGCAGCGCCACCAGCACCTACCCGGCTGCCGTCTACACCGTGACTGTCAAGGTGTTGTGGAACGACAGCCGCGCCAATAAGGCTCTAAGTGGTACCGCCGCCCCGACCAACAGCAGTGTGGCCGTCACTTCGGCGCTGCCATAAGAATGGCCGCTATGTATCGCAGCAAATTCCACACTCAGTCTGGC
>JBOIBD010000030.1:0-19518 GCA_050739415.1 Gammaproteobacteria bacterium
CCATGACTTTGACACCTGGGGGCGCTGCTCGGATCCACACGTGGCTGGCGGCCACGGTCGGGCCGTCCGCATGACTCGCGAATGGAACGAGTGAAAGTGCCATGAATAATGCTATAAATATTTTGCGCGTCATCAATGGGCACCGTAATAATTAACGATTGCGCGGAAATCAGTGGCCATGCGTTCGGGAATCATGGGAGGCGTGAAGATAGCTGATTCCTTGCCTTCGGGATTGATGAGGAATACCACCGCGGAATGATCCACTTTGTAATTGCCGGCAGGGTCCTGCAGTTCATAGGAAAATGCCACACCCATCGGTTTGGTGAGAACACGCAGTTGATCCACGTCGCCGGTTACACCCGAAAAGTCGGAATTGAAGTAATGTACATACTGTTTCAACAGAGCTGGTGAATCGCGTTTTGGATCCACGGATATAAAATACACGCGCGGTTGTTTTGCGGCCGGCAGGTTTTTGAGCTGCCCCAGCATCTTGTCCAGGTCCGCCATGGTCGTGGGGCAGATATCCGGGCAATGGGTATAACCGAAATACAGCAGACTCCAATGACCTTTGAGGTCGGTGTTTGCAAACGACGCATCGCTGTCATTTTTCAGGCTGAAGGGCGGAAGGGCTTTGGGTGGATTCAGCAGCAAGGCAGCTGTTTTAAGTGACGTGTGCCAACGTCCAAAGCTCAAATAACCGATGCAGATGATGATGGCGACTGCAGCGGCTACAGGGTAGATCAATACGCGTCTAACTCTCATGTGTGGATTATGCCATGCCGGCGTAGTCGCAGCGCAATTCGTTTATCATAAGCACCGCCGTTATCGGGAATCGCATGGAAAAATTCGAGGACATCAGCTCCAGGCTTCATACGCTCGCGGATTTCGTTCGCTGGGGCGCGAGCATTTTTAATCGCGCGCAACTGCATTTCGGCCACGGCACGTCCAACGCCGTGGATGAAGCCTTGAACCTGGTACTCCACGCCGTGCAACTGGATCACACTATCCCGGACTGGTTGCTGAAGACCAGGCTAACCGATGCGGAAAAACGCGCCGTGTATGAGCTGCTGCGCCGGCGCGTGGAAGAACGCAAACCCTATGCATATATAACGAATCACGCACGCTTCGCCGGGCTGGATTTCTTCGTGGACGAACGGGTGCTGGTACCACGCTCGCCCATCGCCGAACTCATCGAGAAAGGCTTCGAGCCTTGGATCGAACCGGAGCGCGTCCGACATGTGCTGGACCTGTGTACCGGCAGCGGTTGCATTGCTATCGCCTGCGCCCACACATTTCCGGACGCGGCCGTGGATGCGACGGACATTTCCGCGAAAGCGCTGGAAGTCGCTCGCATTAATGCAGAACGCTTGCGCATGACTGCACGGGTGACACTGCGAGAGGCGGATGTGTTCGATGGATTACCGCCGGCGCGTTACGACATCATTGTCAGCAATCCGCCCTATGTGGATGCAGAGGACATGGCGACATTGCCTGATGAACACAGACACGAGCCGACCCTGGGTTTGGCGGCAGGTGCAGATGGACTGGATTTAGTGCGTCGCATCCTGGCTGGCGCAACGGCGTATCTTGCACCGGACGGCATCCTGGTGGTGGAAGTCGGCAATAGCCGCTGGGCGCTGGAGCAGGAATTCCCAGAAACACCGTTTACCTGGTTGGAGTTCGAGCGCGGTCAGGCGGAAGTATTCCTGCTCAACGCCGAACAGGTGAGCGCCATGCAAAAAACTGGAAATCGAGTCCAGCGTGTCCGGTAATACTTTCGGCAAATCATTTACTGTCACCAGCTTCGGTGAGAGCCATGGTCCCGCATTGGGTTGTGTCGTTGACGGCTGCCCGCCGGGGATGGGATTGGAGATTGCGGACATCCAGTACGACGTGAATCGGCGTCGTTCCGGCACCTCACGCCACACCTCACAACGCCATGAATCCGACCAGGTGGAAATCCTCTCGGGCGTGTTCGAGGGCAAAACCACCGGCACACCCATCGGACTCCTTATAAGGAATACCGATCAGAAGCCACAAGACTACGAAGCCATCCGGGATAAATTCCGACCCGGTCACGCTGACTATACCTATCTAATGAAGTACGGTCGGCGCGACCATCGTGGTGGCGGCCGCGCTTCGGCACGGGAAACGGTAATGCGTGTGGCAGCCGGCGCGATTGCGCGCAAATATCTGAAGGAGCGTTACGGGGTCGTGATCCGAGGCTGGCTTTCCCAGATCGGTCCGATGGTGCTGGACGCCAAAGATATGGAGGCCGTGGATGGCAATCCATTTTTTTGCGCCGACCCCGCACGCGTCCCCGAACTTGAAAACTACATGGATGCCTTGCGCAAATCGGGTGATTCCATCGGCGCGCGCGTCACAGTCATGGCACAGGACGTGCCGGCCGGCTGGGGCGAGCCTGTATTTGACAAGCTGGACGCGGATATCGCCTCCGCCATGATGGGCATCAATGCGGTGAAGGGCGTGGAGATCGGCGCGGGTTTTGCGGCTGTGACCCAGAAGGGCAGCGAACACCGCGATGAGATGACGCCGCAGGGATTTGTTTCCAACAACGCCGGCGGGATCCTGGGCGGCATATCCACCGGCCAGGACGTTCTGGTGAATATCGCCATCAAGCCGGCATCCAGCATCCGGCTCACAGGCCGTACCATTGATACACGTGGTGAGCAGGCAGACATCAGTGTGCACGGCCGGCATGATCCTTGCGTCGGCATCCGTGCCACACCTATCGCCGAAGCGATGCTGGCGCTGGTGCTCATGGATCACGCATTGCGCCATCGTGGGCAGAATGCAGATGTGACACTGCCACTCAAACCAATTTCAGCGAAGGTCCGATAAAATTTGATCCGCATAAATGGTTCCAGGAGCATGCGTGAAGACATTTGATATTGCCATCGTGGGCGTTACGGGCGCTGTGGGCAGCAGCATGCTGGAGATATTGGTGGAACGTGAGTTCCCGCTGGGCAAGCTGTATGCGTTGGCTAGCGAACGCTCGGCCGGCAAACACGTGGGATTCAACACAGCTCAGTTGAAAGTCGAAGACCTGGCCAAATTTGATTTCTCCAAGGCACAGATCGGGTTGTTCTCGCCCGGTTCCAAGGTCTCAGCCGAATACGCACCGAAGGCCGCTGCCGCTGGTTGCGTGGTGATAGACAATACTTCCTGTTTTCGCTATGAGCATGACGTTCCGCTGGTGGTGCCGGAAGTGAATCCGGATACGGTGGCGCAATACAAGAATCGGGGCATTATTGCGAATCCGAATTGTTCCACCATCCAGATGGTGGTGGCGCTCAAACCTATATATGACGCGGTGGGCATCGAACGCATCAATGTTGCTACTTACCAGTCGGTGTCCGGAGCAGGCGCGCGTGGCATCGAGGAACTGGCCCAGCAGACAGCCCGGCTGCTGAGTGGCCAGCCTTTGGAGGAGAGCGACAAGTTTCCGAAGCAGATCGCGTTCAACGTGCTGCCGCATATTGATGAATTCCAGGAGAACGGCTATACGCGGGAAGAAATGAAGATGGTGTGGGAGACTCGAAAGATTCTCGGCGATGAGACCATCCGGGTGAACGCCACAGCGGTCCGGGTGCCGGTGTTTTATGGCCATTCCCAGGCCCTGCATATTGAGACCCGGGACAAGATCACCGCCATTCAGGCCCGGGACTTGCTTCGGAACGCCCCCGGTGTCGAGGTGGTGGACGAGCGACGGGCTGGCGGCTATCCCACGGCCGTGACGGAAGCCGTCTGCGGAGATGAGGTGTTCGTGGGGCGCATTCGGGAGGATATTTCCCATCCCCGGGGCTTGGACCTGTGGGTGGTGGGGGATAACATTCGCAAGGGCGCCGCCCTCAACGCCATCCAGGTGGCGGAGTTATTGGTGAAAAGCTATTTATAAGCTATAGTTAGCCCGGTTTTGTAAAGAGCATTCTGAGCTGTAAATGGCAACGCCGCTGTTCCGGCAGGTCCGCAAATGGTCCGGCTTGGGGCGGGCAGACTGGGGAGAGACCATGAGCAAGAAGCTGACGTTTGTCCTAGCCTTCATGTTGGCAGTGCTGCCGGTCGTGGCACAGGCACTGGGGCTAGGCGAAATCAAACTCAATTCGGCGCTGAATCAGCCATTCAGCGCGGACATCCCCATCGTGGGTGCCGCCCCCGATGAAATCAGCAGCCTGCACCTGAAAACGGCGAGTGCCGCGCAATTCCAGCAAGCGGGCATTCCCATGTCCAAGGTGCTAAGCCAATTGCAATTCCAGGTGGTGCAGGATCCGAATGGCACAGCCCATGTGCATATTTCCAGCAGCAAGCCATTTAACGAACCGTTCATGGATGTATTGGTTGACGCCACTTGGGATAATGGCGAACTGCTGCGCGAATACACGGTTTTTCTGAATCCGCCGAGTTTTGAGAATGCTACGCAACCCGCAGCTGCTCCGGCGGCACCCGCAACTTCAACCCCAGTGGCTACGCCGACAAGCCCAGTGCCGGCACCGCCTCCGGCGATATCCGCTCCAGTGCAAGCTGTTCAACCGCCGGCCGCCACGCCGGCGGTCTCGCCTGCCGTATCCGCTGGTAATACACCATTAGGTGGTAATTATGGCCCCATCCACCGTGGGGAAACACTTTCCGAAATCGCGCTGCGCTTGCACCCCCAGGGTGTGACGCTTAACCAGATGATGATTGCAATTTATCGCGCCAATCCCGAAGTCTTCATGCACAACATCAATCTCATGAAGGCCGGCTATGTGATGCGGATTCCCACTGCCGACGATATCCAGGCGGTGCAGGTAGCTCAGGCTAATTCCGAGGTGCGCACCCAAATCGCCGAGTGGCGCAGCCACCGTGGTCTTGCGACCACACACAAGACAACTTCCACAACGACTACAGAAGAGCAACCTTCCTTGCAACTCGTAGCGCCGTCATCGGCTGCACAGACCAACGAGAATCAGGTGCCTGGAGCTGGAGCAGGTGGCACGGTTGTTGCCACCAATGCTGCGGGCGCGGCGAGCCAAACCGTAGCTACGGCTGCTGGTGCCACAAGTAATGCTGCGGCTACCATTGCGGCAGGCGCAAGCACGGCTTCCCATGCACCCATCGCAGTTGCCAGCAACAGTTTGGCAGCCGTGCAGGGTCAAGCCAGCAAGCAGAACAAGCAGCCAGCCGAGACCAAGATCACGCCGCTCGCACCCGAGAAACCAATCGTCACCAAGCCTTTGTCAACACGAAAAACCAAGGTGATTGCACCGGTTCAGCCTGCACAGTCGGGCAGTCTGCTGGGTTCACTGCTTAACCCATATGTGATTGTACTGATCATCATTGTGATCCTGCTGATTATCATCGGCATCGTCGTCAGGAACAGGCGCGCATCGAGCCCTGTCAGCAGTAAACCCATCAGGAGCAAAATGGAAATGCCGTCGGTGGATACCTTTGACGGAGAAACAGAAGAAAAGGACCATTTGAAAGATGTGACAGTCGCTCCGACTGCCGGCATGCGCGGCAAATCAACTCAGGCTGGGCGCATGGCCGCAGGAGCCGCTGCTGGTGCTGCCGCGCTTGCTGCGACGGCAACCTCCAAACCGGATGAAACCGATCCGGTTGCCGAAGCAGATTTTCATATGGCATATGGTCTCTATGATCAGGCAGCGGATGTGCTCAAAAAGGCACTCTTGCAGGAACCTGGCCGGCGTGATCTCAAGAAGAAACTTCTGGAGGTATATTTCACCGCCGGTGACCGCGCCAACTTTGTGGAAACTGCTCGCGAGCTGCGTCAAGAAATGGGCGCGCAGCCTGACAAGGATTGGGAAAATATTGCCATTATGGGACGTCAGGTTGCAGCCGATGACCCGCTATTCTCGGGTAATGGCTCAGCCACCGGCACAGCTTCCAGAGTGGATATTCCCCTGGACAGCGGCGGGACCGGCACGGCTGTACATACCGATCTGGATCCACTGGCTGGGGCATTTGACGGCATACGTTCCGTGACATTACCTGAAACGCCCGCCCCGGCCGCCCCAGCAGGAAATGCCGCCGTAGATTTTTCGCTCCCTGAGATAGAGCCGACGCCTGCGAAGCGCAGAACCGATGTCAAAGCCGCGGGAGCCGGACAGGATACAAGCGGACTGACCGTAGAACCTCAGTCGGATGCCAGGAAAAAAGCCGCAAAAGTCGGTGTATCCACGGTGACGGCCGATTTCGGCACCGATTCGCAAGTGGAGTTCGACAAAGCTCTCAAGGAATTGTCGGATTTCGTGAATACCAACGTACCTCCGCAGGAAGAAGGCACACGCAGCGGCGCAGGCACGGGTGCCGCACTTTCGCTTGCGGCGGATGCCGGCGAGGCTGGCGTCACAACGGGGACAGGTACCAGTACTGGTGAAGAAACCACCGGGCTCAACGAAATCGGTACCAAACTGGATCTGGCGCGTGCCTATATAGACATGGGAGATTCGGATGGCGCCAAGAACATCCTCCAGGAAGTGCTTGCAGAAGGCGATACCCAGCAAAAACAGGAAGCCCAGAAGCTGATGCAGCATCTTGCCTGAGCTTGAGTGCGAAGACCGGGTGTTTCCAGTTTCAATGTGCTGCTCGCCCTGTCGATGATGTTGTCGGCTACTTGCAATCTCGCGGGTTGTTTTGATTTCTGATTCTGTCGCAACTAGCGACTCTCTCACCGTCATCAAATGACACGTTTGGCACTCGGTCTCGAATACGATGGTACCGCGTTCATGGGCTGGCAGCGCCAATCCCACGCCGGGCGCACTGTGCAGGCAGTTGTCGAAGCAGCCATCGTTAAAGTCGCCGATCATGCTGTTGAGATCACGTGTGCCGGACGTACCGATGCAGGCGTGCACGCCACCGGCCAAGTCGCACACTTCGATACCCACGCCACCCGCAGCTTGCGCGGCTGGCTGCTGGGACTCAATTCCAATCTACCACCGGACGTGTCGGCGAACTGGATCAAGGTAGTCTCGGACGAGTTCCATGCACGCTATCGTGCGCGTGCACGTCAGTACCGATACACCATTCTGAACAGGCTCACGCGATCTGCTGTTATGCGCATGCAAGCAACCTGGATCCATCGGCCACTGGATGAGCAGCGGATGCAAGTCGCGGCGCAGCACCTCTTGGGTGAGCACGACTTTTCCGCATATCGAGCTGTGGAATGCCAGGCACATTCACCCGTTCGTACTATTTATAAGTTGGATGTGCGCCGCGAGGGAGAATCTATACTGATTGATGTCGTGGGCAATGGTTTCCTGCATCACATGGTGCGAAACATCGCGGGCGTGTTGATCGCCATCGGCGAGGGAAAGCAGGAGCCGGACTGGGCGCGAAAAGTGCTGGAAGGCCGTAACCGCTCATTGGCTGGCATCACCGCGCCGCCGCAGGGCTTGTGCTTCATGGCAGTGTTGTATCCTCAGGCTTATGACGTTCCTGTACCAGGAGATGCGCTCTTCGGTAGCCTTTCTGTTAACCTCTAGGGAGGTTATGATTTATTCGCCCCACTGAAGCGGGCGTAACGAAAAACAGGTACCACGCTGCAGGTATAACCCTATATGAACTGGTTCAAGAAACTCGTCCCGTCAAAGATCAGCACCGAAGAGGCGCGTCCTGCCCGGCGCGGCATTCCCGAGGGACTGTGGAGCAAGTGCGAGGAGTGCAACTCCGTGCTTTACCGCGCAGAACTGGAGCGCAACCTGTTCGTCTGTCCCAAGTGCGGCCACCACATGCGGCTCACGGCGCGCCAACGCCTGGAGACGTTTCTGGATCCCGGTTCGGCTACGGAGATCGCCGCCGGTGTGGAGCCGGTGGACATGCTGCGTTTCCGCGACAGCAAGAAATACAAGGATCGTCTGATGCTGGCGCAGAAAGGCACCGGCGAGAAGGACGCACTGGTGGCGATGAAGGGCCGCCTCAAGGGCATGCGCGTGGTAGCTGCCGCGTTCGAGTTCAAATTCATGGGCGGTTCCATGGGCGCGGTGGTGGGCGAACGCTTCGTGCGCGCGGTGGACGCTGCCATCGAGGAAAACGCGCCGCTGATCAGTTTTTCCGCCAGCGGCGGCGCGCGCATGCAGGAAGCGCTGATTTCCCTGATGCAAATGGCCAAGACCGCTGCGGCATTGGCCAGACTCTCGCGCAAAGGCATTCCCTTCATCTCGGTCATGACCGATCCCACCACCGGCGGCGTGTCCGCCTCGCTCGCCATGCTCGGCGATGTGAACGTGGCGGAACCCAAAGCGCTCATCGGTTTCGCTGGTCCGCGCGTCATCGAACAGACCGTGCGCGAAACGCTGCCGGAAGGCTTCCAACGCAGCGAATTCCTGCTGGAACACGGCACGATAGATATGATCCTGGATCGCCGCGAGATGCGTGACCGGCTCGCTTCCCTGCTTGCCATGCTCACGCGCCAGCCAGCCCCGAAGGAAAGTGTTGAATAAAAAAACGCTCTAGAATTGAGGTCGGCTACATGAGCCAACATCCCAATTAGGCGGCGCACTGAACGCCGGACGCATTCAGCCATGGTAAGGGAACTGGCTACAATAGCGCTGGCATTAATCGTGAGATATGTCTGAATACTGTCGCCCGCTCCCAATTCCCTACTCAGCATGCTCGTAGCGCGTATTTTCTTGATACCAAGTATTCACGTCTTACATCAGCTTTTTCTGAAGGCACAACAATTGCCGAGTGGCCGAAGTATTGTTGCTATCAGCGCGTCGACTGCCGATGATCGATATTAAACAAGGCGGGAGACCCGCTAGAGAAACACTTGAAGCATGGCTCCGCTGGCAGGAACAACTGCATCCAAATCCTATTGACATGGGACTGGATCGAGTCAGGCGTGTACTCCAGGTAATGGAGCTGGAACACCCACCGTACCGTGTCTTGACGGTGGGTGGCACGAATGGCAAGGGTTCCTGCGTAGCGTTTCTGGATGCCATGCTGCGTGTGCAGGGCTACAAGCTTGGCGCCTACACTTCTCCGCATTTGTTGCGCTATAACGAGCGTATCTGTGTACAGGGAGTGGAAGTAACGGATTCGAAATTGTGTGAGGCATTTGAGCGTGTGGATGCAGCGCGCCGCGAGATTAGTCTTACCTATTTTGAATTCGGTACGCTTGCGGCTTTCGATATCTTCCGCAATCACAAAATCGACGTAGCGGTACTGGAAGTGGGTATGGGCGGACGGCTCGATGCAGTGAACGCGGTGGATCCGGACGGCGCGCTAGTGGTATCTGTTGGCTTGGATCACCAGGAATGGCTGGGCAAGGACCGCGACAGTATCGGTTTTGAAAAAGCAGGGATTTATCGCAGCAGCATGCCGGCCATTTGCGGCGACCGTGATCCGCCACTGCGGCTGCTGGAAACCGCACGGCGACTGGGCGCGGATTTGCGAATTCTGGGTCACGATTTCGATTGGCGCATAAGCGGCGATACCTGGAACTGGCATGATAAGGATGGTGAGATCGGCCAATTGCCGGTTCCGTCATTGCCGGGCCATATTCAATTCGATAATGCTGCCAGCGTGATTGCACTACTGCGGTCTGTAAAATCGGTACTACCGATTGGTGAAGACGCATTGCGCAAGGGTTTGCAAACGGCACGAATAAATGCGCGCTTTCAGCGTCTACCCGGCAGGATTGAGTGCATTTTGGACGTTGCCCACAATCCGGATGCAGCCCGCGTGCTTGCTGTGAATCTCGCGGAAAATCCCGTAACGGGTAGAACCGTTGCCGTAGTGGGCATGTTTCGCGACAAGGCGGCGGAAGATGTGGCGCGTGCGCTGGCATCGCAGATGGATCTTTGGTTCGTGGCTGGCTTGAGTGGGCCGCGCGGTCAGAGTGCCGCCGAGCTGGCCGCACGTATTCGCTCCGTCGTATCGAATGCAAGTCTCGAGCAATCCGGCTCTGTGTCTGAGGCTTATCAAGCTGCACAGTTAGCGGCCATGCCGGGTGACCGCATTGTGGTGTTCGGCTCGTTCCAGACCGTGAGTGCGGTCTTGCGTCACAGGCAGGATTCCAATTCCAAAAACAACTAAGATACCCATCAGAGCATATCTTGAGAATCCCTCTCCCTCCGGGAGAGGGTGCCCGAAAGGCGGGTGAGGGTGCAATAGGGGTTTGACGTTTCAGCTTTAACGAAACCTCACCCCCACCCTCTCCCAGAGGGAGAGGGGCGAAGCTTGAGCGCGGATATTTTGGAACTTTTCGTTTCAGTGGTTAATTCCGGTGCCCCTTGTGGCACGCGTTATTCAGGAGATCGGTAAATGCAGGTTGGACTCAAAGAGCGCCTGATCGGCGCAGCGGTGTTGGTGATTCTCGCGGTGATCATCATCCCTTGGGTACTGAAAGGCGGTTCAGCGCCCAATGGCACGGTCACGAAACCGCTGACTTTGCCGCAAGCCACAACCGCCGCGGCACCCCAGCCGGCTTACCGTATGGACTTAAACGGTCCAGCGGCAGCCACGGGCTCGATGCCGGCTGCGGCGGCTTCTCAGACAAGCGCTGCAGGTACAACGCAGGCAATGGCCGTGAATCCTGTCGTCAAACCCGTGAGTACACAGACACCTATACAACCAGCGGCGCAACCGTCTCCTTCGCCAGTTGCTCGCGCAGTTACCACTGGCCAATGGGTAGTGCAGGCAGGCAGTTACGGCAATGAATCCAATGCGCGCAGCGTGGAGCGTAAACTCACCAAACATGGTTATCACGCCTATATCAGCCGATATCAAAAGAGCGGCCGAACCTATTACAGGGTGCGCGTAGGACCTTACCAGGATAAAGCCGCGGCTGAGCGAATTGTCACCAAAGTGTCGCATGCCTACGGCGGCCGGGCCCAGGTAGTACCGAATTCCTGATGGAAGCGGGCGGACGCGGACGGCGTCTGTTAAAATGCCATTCCGTTTTTAAGGCGGCACGCCGCGGCGGCCAAGGCGCGCATGATCTGGGTCGATTACCTCATTATCGTCATCATCGTTATTTCGGCCCTCATCAGCCTGCTGCGCGGCTTCTTGCGCGAGATTGTTTCGTTGATTACCTGGATCGTCGGGTTCTGGGTGGCACTGCGTTTCGCCCGGCCGGTGGGCGACTCCATCACGGTAATCCACAACCCTTCGGTGCGGGTCATCGTTGGTTTCGTGATTCTGTTCGTGGCGATCCTGATCATTGGCGCGGTCATCAATTTCTTCATCGGCAAGGTCATGGAAAAGACAGGCGCCAGCCCAGCCGACCGGCTGCTCGGCCTGATTTTCGGACTGGTGCGTGGCGTGGTCATCGTGGCAGTACTGGTGATCATCGCTGGATTTACGGTACTGCCGCAGAACCCATGGTGGCATCAGTCGCGGCTCATTCCTTATGCAGAATCTGTGGCTGGTTGGATGCGTCATGCGCTGCCGACGCGGGTGGCGGACGAGATGATGCATAGTGCAAAGACCGTAGCGGATCCGAGTCACAGCAAGTAGCGAGGCTCAACATGTGCGGAATTGTCGGAGTAGTCGGGCACGGTGACATCAATCAAGTACTGTACGATGCCCTGATCGTCCTGCAGCACCGCGGCCAGGATGCGGCGGGGATGATGACCTGTGACCACGATCGCCTGTACCTGCGCAAAAGCAACGGTCTGGTGCGCGATGTATTCCACCAGCGTCACATGTTGCGGCTGCGCGGCAGCATCGGCCTGGGCCATGTGCGCTATCCGACCGCCGGTTGCGCGAATTCTGCCGAAGCCCAGCCCTTCTACACCAATTCGCCGTATGGCATCGGTCTCGGCCACAATGGCAATCTGACCAACGCCCACGCCCTCAAGGATATGCTGTTCCGCGAGGACCGGCGTCACCTCAATACCGAGTCCGATTCTGAAATCCTGCTCAATGTCTTTGCCCACGAATTGCAGCGCACCGGCAGCGTGGAAGTGGACGAGCGCGACATCTTCAAGGCGGTGAGCGCTGTGCATCGCCGCTGCCGCGGCGGCTATGCCAACGTGGCCATGATCGCCGGCTATGGCATCGTTGGATTCCGCGATCCCTTCGGTATTCGCCCACTGGTTTTCGGTCGACGCGTTACCGATAACGGAACCGAATACATGATTGCCTCGGAAAGCGTGGCTCTGGACGTATGCGGCTTCGAGCTGGTACGCGACGTGGCACCAGGTGAGGCGGTGGTGATTGACCGCCACGGTAACTTGCACACCAAGCAATGCGCCGAGAAGCCGTTGTATTCGCCTTGCATCTTCGAATATGTATATTTTGCACGTCCCGATTCCATCATGGACGATATTTCCGTATATAAAGCGCGCATGCGTATGGGTGACAAGCTGGCGGAGAAGATCCAGCGGGAATGGTCGAATCATGACATAGACGTGGTGATCCCGATTCCCGACACCAGCCGAACCAGTGCACTGCAACTCGCCAATGTCCTGGGTGTGAAATACCGTGAAGGCTTTATCAAGAACCGTTATATCGGCCGCACCTTCATCATGCCGGGCCAGAAACAGCGCAGCCAGTCGGTGCATCAGAAACTCAATGCTATTGATCTGGAATTCAGCGGCAAGAACGTGCTGCTGGTGGATGACTCCATCGTGCGCGGCACCACCTCTCAGCAAATTATTAATATGGCGCGTGCGGCTGGCGCCCACAAGGTATATTTCGCCTCTGCCGCACCACCGGTGCGTTTCCCCAACGTCTATGGCATAGATATGCCCACCACCAGCGAGCTTATCGCTCATGACCGCAGCGAGGAGCAAGTCGCTGAATTCATCGGTGCGGATAAACTGATCTATCAGGGACTCGATGATCTGATTGACGCGGTCCGCCGTGGCAATCCCAAGATACAGCGTTTCGATACCTCGGTATTCTCGGGCGAATACATCACCGGCGACGTAACCGGCGATTATCTCGCCAGCCTTGCACATGAGCGTTCGGACGACGCCAAACAGAGGCGCATGCGGGATGGCCGCCAGGTCATCGAGATGTATAACGTTTCCTGAGCCGCTTGATTAACCCCGACGTGCGCATGGACCCACGCAAACAATTACTCAATCTTTTCCAGCAGGGACTGGCGGCGGTGAACGGCCGAAGCCGTGTGCATGCAGCGCTGGGTCAGCGCATATTTCCAGGTCCGCTTTACATGGTTGCCGTTGGAAAAGCCGCCGATGCGATGGCGGCGGGCGCCATTGACGCCATCGGCGGACAGCTCAGTGGTGGACTGGTCATCACGCGTCACGGCTACCAGGACACGCCGGTATACCGCGATCCCCGAATTGTGTCTCTGGAGGCTGGCCACCCGTTGCCGGATGAGCAGAGTCTGGCCGCTGGCAATGCGCTACGGCTGTTTCTCAACAATGCACCTGCCGATGCCCATTTCCTGTTCCTGATTTCAGGCGGCGCATCCAGCCTCGCGGAAGTGCCTGCGCCGGGTGTTTCGCTGGCGAATCTGCGCACACTTAACCGCTGGCTGCTGGCCAGCGGCTTCGCAATAGATGCGGTAAATAGGGTGCGCTCGGCGTTTTCCCGGATCAAGGGCGGGCGCCTGTTGCAGGATCTTGCTGGTCGTCATGCAGAATTGCTGCTGATTTCCGACGTGCCAGGCGATGTACCTGAGCATATCGGTTCCGGTTTACTCCTGCCGCCAATTGCCGGGACGTTGCCGGAGTTACCGGCGCAGTTCGCAGATTTCCCGCGGCAGCCACCCGCTGAAGTTCAGGCCAACAACGTAACAGTCAGTATGCTGGCTACAAATCACGACGCCATGCAGGCGGTGCTGGCAGCTGCACTCAGTCTGGGTGTAAAAGCGCAATCCCACGATGTATTGCCCGCGACTGATGCGAAAGTATGTGGGGAACACATCGCTGCATTCCTGCTGGATGCTCAACCCGGTATACATATCTGGGGCGGGGAGACCGTAGTGCGCTTGCCGGCCCATCCAGGATGTGGCGGCCGCAATCAGATGCTGGCGTTGGCGGCAGCGCGCAAGCTTGCGGGTCACGGAAATATTTATTTGCTGGCGGCTGGTACGGATGGTGCCGATGGCAATTCCAACGACGCGGGTGCGCTGGTGGATGGTGGCAGTATCGCGCGGGGCGAAGACGCTGGGCTAGATGCGCATGACTGCATTGCGCGTGCGGATACCGGCAGTTTTCTGGAAGCCAGCGGTGATCTCGTGTACACCGGCCCTACCGGCACCAATGTCATGGATCTGATAATTGCCTGCAAAAAAGCCTGAAGTGGCATGGAAAACAAATTGGAAAATAATGAGCTGTTGCTGTGCGCCACCCCACAAGCCTGGATTGACGCGGCTATCCGCAACCAGGACACCCTGCTAATTGATCATGCGAACTGCGAGAAGAAGGCTGCTGCCACCGCGTTGAATCTCGTGTTTCAGTACGGCGAGCGCCACCCGGAAATTCAGGGGATTCTCTCGCGACTAGCCCGCGAGGAATTACGGCATTTTGAGCAAGTACTGCGCGTCATGAAGCAGCGCGGAATCCAATACCGTACACTCAGGGCCTCACGTTATGCAGATGGCTTGCGCCGCCATGCCCGCCATCATGAACCGGAACGCATGGCAGATATCCTGCTCATCGGAGCATTTATAGAAGCCCGCTCCTGCGAACGGTTCCGGGTTATACAAGTCCATCTTGATACTGGACTGGCTGATTTTTATACTGGTCTGGCAGCAGCGGAAGCGCGACATTTTGAAGTTTATCTGACACTCGCCAGGCAGGCGGCTGCCGATGATTTAACGGTAAGAATCGCGTTATTTGCTGAAATCGAAGCAGCATTAATTACTAGCAAAGATGAGGCTTTCCGTTTCCACAGCGGACAGCCTAACTGACGATCACGCAAGTGGTAGCGACAGGAGTCGGATATCGGATTTGTTAACCTTGAGCATACTTCCCTGTTCGTACCAATCACCCAGAACGACCCGCGTTTTTTCTATGCCATCTGATTGAAATGTATGCACAGCCGGCCGGTGGGTGTGGCCGTGGATCAATCGCGTGACAGCATACTGTTTCATCATCGTTTCGACAGCTTGCTGATTCACATCCATGATGTATTCAGCTTTTGCCTGGGTACGCAGCTTGGTTGCCGCGCGGGCCTGTGTCATGTATGTGCGGCGTTCTTCTACACTCTTCTCCAGGAAGGCCTGCTGTCGCGCCGGTTCCCGTACCATTTTTCTGAATGCCTGGTATTCCACGTCATCGGTGCACAGGATATCGCCGTGCATAAGCAAGGTAAGGAGTCCATACAAATCCGCAAGATAAGGATCAGGCAACAGTGTGCAGCCAGCCGCGTGGGCGAAGCGCTCACCGATCAGAAAATCCCGGTTGCCGTGCATGAAATACACCGGTACACCGCAGTCAGCCAGTTCCCGTACACTGGCGATGACGCGGGCGTGATGTGCGTCTGGATCATCGTCGCCAATCCAGAGCTCGAAAAAATCCCCGAGGATGTACAGAGCTTCCGCGGCGCGTGCCTCGGTTTTCATAAAGTCCAGGAACAATCGCGTGATTTGCGGGCGCGCAGGATCGAGGTGCAGATCCGAGATGAACAAAGTAGTCATGCGCGGTTAATCCAGTGATGGTTTCAGTACCAATGCTTTCAATATCACGACCGGTGTCAGAGGTGAGTCTTTGTCGAATGGGCCGACTTTGCCGGTAGGCACGGCAGCGATCTTGTTCACCACGTCCATACCTTGGATCACCTTCCCAAACACTGCGTAGCCCCAGCGGTCCGGACGCGGATCCAGTTTCCGGTTATCTACTAAATTGATGTAGAACTGTGCGGTGGCAGTATGCGGTGCATCGTCCCGCGCCATGGCGATAGTGCCGCGCAGGTTGGATAGGCCGTTGCCGGATTCATTCGGGATGGACGGAAGGGTTTTCTTTTCCGCATAAGCCGTGTTGTAACCGCCGCCCTGAATGACAAAGCCAGGCACGATGCGGTGAAAGAGTGTGCCGTTGTAAAAGCCGTTGTTTACGTAGTGCAGGAAATTCGCCACTGTCAACGGCGCCCGCTGACTGTCCAATTGGACCACAAAGGTGCCCAGGCTGGTTTCAAACGCCACTGCGGGATACGGGTTCGATGGCGCGGTGGGGCGCACGGGCGCCTGACTACATGCGGCCAGTAATGCGACGATCAGCAAGCCGGTCAGACGATTTCTCATGGCAATTCTCCTGTTATTTCGACCATGATACGGGGCGGGCTTGAAAATTGGCAGTTTTACGGACTTGGACAGTGTGCAGCCTGATAAAATGCCGCGCCATGAGTATTCGTACCCGTTTCGCCCCCAGTCCCACAGGCCGTCTGCATGTGGGCAATGCCCGCACGGCCTTGTTCAGTGCATTGCTGGCAGTGCGCGAAAACGGAATCCTGATCCTGCGCATCGAAGATACGGACGCTGAACGATCCCGACCGGAGTTCGAGACAAAGCTGATTGAAGACCTTGCATGGCTGGGCATTGCCTGGCAGGAAGGACCTGACAAGCCCGGTAAGTACGGACCCTACAGGCAGTCAGAGCGTGACGAGATATACATGAAGTATGTGGACAGGCTGAGCGAGCAGGGACTGACTTACCCGTGTTTCTGCACACCTGCAGCTCTAGCCATATCCCGCAAGACACAGCTGGCTGCCAGCAAACCGCCGCGTTACGCCGGTACTTGCGCTCGCTTAACCAAGTCCGAGATCGAATCACGCGTTGCCGCAGGTCTTAAACCAGCGCTGCGGTTCCGTGTGCCAAAAACAGGTGAGACGGCATTCGACGATTTGGTGCGTGGTCGGCAGGTGTTCGCACACAACGACATCGGCGATTTCGTGATACTGCGTGGCGACGGCAGTCCGGCCTTCTTCTTCAGCAACGCTGTGGATGACGCGCTTATGGAAATCACCCATGTGTTACGTGGCGAAGATCATCTGGCGAATACACCGCGGCAGTTGTTGATCCAGAAAGCCCTCAATCTGCTGACACCACAGTACGGGCATCTCTCCATGGTTGTCGGGGATGATGGACAGCCGCTTTCCAAGCGCCACGGTAGTGCCAGTGTTAGGGATCTGATAGATCAGAATTACATGCCCCTAGCTACACTCAATTACCTGGCACGCCTTGGCCATTCTTACGTAGATGCGGACAACAAACTGTTGTCCTTCGCAGAGCTGGGAGAAAGCTTTGATCTTGCCAGGATCACTCACAGCCCGGCGCACTTTGACGAGAATCATCTACGCTACTGGCAAAAGCTTGCTATTGCCAGAAGCAGCGATAGGGAATTGTGGGAATGGATGAAGGACGGGAAGAGCCTATACGGGGGAAATACGGTTGCAGATTTGGTACCGGATGAAAAATGGCAGCTGTTCGTACAGACAGTAAGACCCAACGTGTTGGCCGCATCAGAAATCAGGACCGATTACGATCAGCGTGAGGATACTTGGAGTTGGGCTGTTACATTATTTGGCAATGAAGACGTCTTTATGGAAGAAGGACGTACGGTCATTAGAAATGCCGGTATAGCATATTTTAAGGAAGCGTTAGCTTGCCTGGAGCACACAATTGAATATAGATCGTATGTAGAGGCTCTTTCCAAGAACACGAGTACAAAGGGACCTTCACTCTACATGCCCCTGCGTGCGGCATTGACCGGCGATACTCATGGCCCAGAGCTGAAGCTCGTGTGGGAGCTGCTTGGTAGGGAACGTATTGGCCAGCGCCTAGCAGCTGCGGCTGAAATCTCAAAGATCTGAATCACTATGTTGAAGATCCATAATACGCTGACGCGTAAAAAAGAACGCTTCACGCCGATTAAGCCGCCAGCAGTCCATATGTATGTGTGCGGTCTTACGGTATATGACTACATGCACCTTGGGCACGCGCGCATGCTGGTCGTATTCGATATGGTGGCCCGCTGGTTGCGAGCCAGTGGCTATCAACTAACTTATGTGCGCAACATCACCGACATAGACGACAAAATCATCCGACGTGCTACGGAAAATCGCGAATCCATAGATGAGCTGACCGCACGTTTCATTGCCTCGACGCACGAAGACGAAGCCGATCTCAAGGTGCTGCGCCCGGATGTGGAACCGCGCGCCACCCAATCCATTGACGCCATTTTGCGCATGGTGGAGTCGTTGGTGAAAAACGGATATGCCTACCAGGGTCCGAATGGTGATGTTTATTACGCCGTAAGCCGATTCAAAGGCTATGGGCGCCTGTCGGGCAAGCGTCTCAAGGATTTGCGCGCCGGTGAACGTGTCGAAGTGGATAAAGCCAAGCTCGACCCGTTGGATTTCGTGCTGTGGAAAGCCGCGAAACCCGGCGAACCCAATTGGCCGTCGCCCTGGGGTGCTGGCCGCCCCGGTTGGCATATCGAGTGTTCGGCCATGTCCACGGCAGCGCTCGGGAATCATTTGGATATCCACGGCGGCGGCATGGACCTGCAGTTTCCACATCACGAAAACGAGATTGCGCAGTCAGAAGCTGCTACCGGCGAACAGTTTGTGAATATATGGATGCACAATGGTTTCGTGCAGGTGGATGAGGAAAAGATGTCCAAGTCGCTGGGCAATTTCTTCACCGTGCGCGAGGTGTTGAAGAAATATCGTCCGGAGGTGGTGCGCTACTTCATCCTCAACAGCCATTACCGCAGCCCGCTGAATTATTCCGATCAGGCACTCGATGTGGCAGAAGCTGGGCTGAGGCGCTTTTATTTGGCTTTGCGCGGTATTACACCTGGTATGGCATCGCGAACGAGCGAGTTTCGCGAGCAGTTCGCGGCGGCCATGAACGACGATTTCAACACACCGGTCGCTATCAGCGTGCTGTTTGATCTGGCACGGGAGATCAATCGCAATAAAGAAAATGATTCGAATATCGCCAGCAGTCTGGCAGCTTTACTCATCGAGTTAGGAGGAATATTGGGGTTGCTTCAGCTTGATCCAGAAGAGTATTTCAAGCTGTCATTGAGTGGATCGTCACATAAAGCATCAAGTTTATCGGCAACGTTGTCTGTGCAGTATGGAGAAGCGCATATTAATCAGTTGATTAAACAACGAGACGAGGCTAGGAACACCAGGAACTGGAAAGAGGCAGACCGTATTCGTGATGAATTAGATGAAAATGGGATCGTGATAGAGGATGGAGCCAACGATACGAGTTGGCGACGTAAGTAGTCAGTTTCGGTTGTCGTGTAGTTCCGCCGCTGTCAGCGTATTACTAAGCAGCATCGCCACCGTCATGGGTCCAACACCACCAGGTACCGGCGTTATATATGCTGCGCGCTCTCGCGCAGTTTCAAATTCCACATCACCCGCTAACTTGCCATCAGGCAAGCGATTCATACCTACATCAATCACCGTCGCGCCGGGCTTGATCCAGGCACCAGGAACAAGGTTGGGTTTACCTACGGCCACGACCAGGATGTCTGCTTCGTTCACATATTCACTCAGGTTTGCGGTGAAGCGGTGGCAGACTGTCACTGTCGCGCCCATGAGCAGCAATTCCATGGCCATGGG